>DATHQQ010000100.1:0-5507 GCA_035482595.1 Verrucomicrobiia bacterium | reverse complement strand
TCAATGTCACCGTGCTCGACAGCGGCACTTCCACGGCCGGGCAATACGATCCCGCCCAGGCCGCCACCAATGCGAAGAAGCTCGTCGCCGATCCCAGCGTGGTCGCCATCGTCGGCCCCGAGATGAGCGGCGAGGGCAAGGCGATGACGCCGATCCTGTCGGCCGCCAATCTCGCCACGGTCACGCCTTCCTCGACCAATCCCGACATCACCGATCCCAAATTCGCCGGCCAGTACAAGCCCGGCGGCAAGGCGATCTATTTCCGCACGGTCACGACGGACGCCTTCCAGGGCCCGAACATGGCCAATTACATGCGCGACACCTTGAAGGTGAAGTCCGTCTATATCCTCGATGACTCGGGGGCTTACGGCGTCGGCATGTCGAACGCCTTCGAAGCCCAGGCCAAGAAGATCGGCCTGAACGTGATGGGCCACGACCAGCTCGACCCGAAGGAAGCCGACTACACGACGGTGCTGACCAAGATCAAACAGCTCAATCCCGATGCCATCTACTACGGCGGCGTCGCCCAGGCAGGCGTCAAGGTGGCCAAGCAGTCCTATGACATCATGCCCAATGTCATCAAGGCGGGTGGCGACGGCATGGTGGACGGCGGCATTCTGTCCGGCGTGGGCTTCCCGGCGATCGAAGGCTGGTATGCGACCCAGGCTTCGCCCGACGCCGTGGACGATCCGGCGAACTCCGACTGGGCGGCGCGCTATACCAAGACCTTCAACATGACGCCGTCGCTCTACGCCATCACGGCCTATGACGCGGCGGTGGTGGTCATCGACGCCGTCAAACGCGTGGCCGAGAGCGGGCAGCCGGTGAATCGCGACACCGTGCGCGATGCGATTCAGCAGTCGAAGGTCACCACGATGCAGGGACCGGTTTCGTTCGACGAAAACGGCGACATCACCTCCAAGGTGATCAGCGTCTGGAAGATTCAACATGACGCCGCCCACCCGGAGGACGATGTCCAGCATCAGTACAAGTACATCGGCGTAGCACCGGAGGCGCCGGCGAGCTGAGAAATCGGCCGGTAGAAGAAGTCCGAGTACCAGACCGTGACGTACAATGATGTCCTGCTTCAGCAGGTCATCAACGGGGTGAGCCTGGGCGCGGTGTATGCGCTTCTCGCGCTCGGGTTCACCATGGTCTACGGCATCATCGAGCTCATCAACTTCGCCCACTTCAACATCTTCATGGTGGGCTCGTTCTTCGCCATGTGGATCCTGAAACTGATGGGGGTTGCGGGCCAGCGGGTCATTCTCACGGGCCTGCCCCTCATTGGCGTGCTCCTGGTGGCGCTTGTCTGCGTCATGCTGTTCTGCGGCGTCCTGGGCGTGGTGATCGAGCGCACCATGCTGCGCCCCTTGCGCAACGTGCCCGGTACCGCCGCGATGATCACGACCATCGGCGTCTCCTACATCCTCTTCAACATCATCCTGCTGTCGCAGGGAGCGGCGGCGCTGAATTTCCCCAATCCGATGCCGAACATCGTCTGGAAGGTGGCCGGCGCGGACCTGCATCTGCGCGCAGTCCTCGTCTGGCTCATCGCTTTGCTGCTGATGGTGGGCCTCAACCTCTTCGTCCGGCGCACGCGCATGGGCAAGGCCATGCAGGCCACGGCCCAGGACCAGGAAGCCGCCCGGATGATGGGCATCGAGGTCGATTCCGTCGTCATGCTCACCTTCTTCCTCGGCTCCGCTCTGGCAGGTGCCGCGGGCCTCATCTTCGGCCTCTATTACAACTTCACCAGCTATGTGATCGGCTATACCGCCGGCCTCAGGGCCTTCACGGCGGCCGTGCTCGGCGGCATCGGCAGCATCCCCGGCGCCATGCTGGGGGGAATCCTGATCGGCCTCATCGAATCCCTCGGCGGCCAGCTCATCGCGACCCGCTGGACCGATGTGATCATCTTCTCGATTCTGATCCTCGTCCTCGTGTTCCGGCCGAACGGTCTGCTCGGCCGGCTCGTGCCGCGTAAATCTTAGGATGACCGAATCCTTGCGCCAGAAGACACAGGCCGGCGGCGCCATCGGGACGTGGTGGCGCCGTATTCCCGCAGATCGGCGTCGCAGCCTGATCGTGACGAACGTCGCGATTCTCCTCCTTCTCTTCCCCCTGATCGACAGCAACGAAGGCGACGTCGACGCCGCGGCCAATGCCACCGCCTTCGCCGTGCTGGCGCTCGGCCTCAATATCGTCGTCGGCTTCGCCGGGCTGCTGGATCTGGGCTACGCCGCCTTCTTCGCCATCGGTGCCTATACCTACGGCATCCTTTCGTCGTGGCAGGTGCAGCCGCAGTGGTCGGAGTTCTGGGAGCCCTTCCAGTGGCTGGGCTTCGTCGCCCGCTTCCACGCCGATGGCGTGCCCGACGTGGTGCATTTCACCGTATCGTTCTGGATCGCGATGCCGATCTGCGGGGTGGTCGCCGCCTTCTTCGGCGTGTTGTTCGGGGCGCCCACTCTGCGGCTACGCGGCGATTATCTCGCCATCGTCACCCTGGGCTTTGGCGAGATCGTACCCATCGTCGCGCGCAACACCCCCTATCTCACGAACGGTGCCATCGGCCTCAACGGCGCGGCCCCGCCGCGCCTTTTCGGCCATTCCTTCGGGGTCGCCTCGAGCCCCTACTACTATCTCGGCCTGCTGATGATCGGAGTGCTGATCTTCGTCAGCCTGCGGCTGCAGAATTCTCGGGTAGGGCGCGCCTGGATGGCGATCCGCGAGGATGAGATCGCGGCCGGCGCCATGGGCATCAACCGGACCCATCTGAAGCTGCTGGCCTTCGCGATCGGCGCCGCCTTCGGCGGCATGACCGGCGCCTTCTACGTCGCCAAGCTGCAGACGGCGACCCCGGACATGTTCATGTTCCCGGTTTCGGTGATGCTCCTGGTCATGGTCGTCCTGGGCGGCATGGGCAGCGTCTACGGCGTGGTCCTGGCCGCCATCATCCTCCAGCTGCTGCAGTCCTGGTTCCTCCAGGACCTCACGGGCTGGAGCCACATGCTTGGCCGCGCGCTGGGCAGCGCCTGGCTTCAGCGCGTCGATCTCGTCCAGTCCATCGAGCTCATCTTCGGCATCATCCTGGTCTCCATGATGCTCTTCCGCCGACAGGGCCTCATACCAGCGACGCGGGCGACGCCGGCCCTCACCCTGGAGCAGCAGACGGCCCATGTCGGGCGCGGCGGCTTCGCCAGCCCGATCCGCGGCATCGAAGCCGAAATCGAGCGGCCGAAGGATGCGCCCAAGCTGCCCATGCTCGAGACCCGCAAGCTCACCCGCCGCTACGGCGGCATCATCGCGGTCAAGGAGCTGGATATCGTCGTCGAGAGCCACTCGATCGTGGCGCTGATCGGGCCCAACGGCTCCGGCAAGACGACGACCTTCAACCTGATCACCGGCATGGACGAGCCCTCCTCCGGCAAGATCCTGCTGCAGGACCGCGACATCACCGACCTGCCGGCCCATGCCATCACCGAGCGGGGGATCGGGCGCACCTTCCAGAACCTGCGCCTGTTCAGCAACATGACGGTGCTGGAGAACATCCTCGTCGGCATGCATGCGCGCACGACCACGGGACCGCTCGGCGCCATCCTGCACACGCCCCGCAGCCGGGCCGAGGAGCGCGAGGCCGAGGAGCGGGCGCTGGAGATCATCGGCGCCTTCGGCAATCGCCTGCTGCCGCGCACGAACCAGCTCGTGAAGGAGCTGTCCTACGCCAACCGCCGCCGGGTCGAGATCGCCCGGGCCCTGGCTTCGCGGCCGAAGGTCCTCCTGCTCGACGAGCCGACGGCGGGCATGAATCCGGCCGAGACGCTCGAGCTGTCGGACCAGATCCGGAGCCTGCGCACCATGGGGCTCACCATTCTCCTGATCGAGCACAAGCTGAACGTGGTCAACGATATCGCCGACAAGATCATCGTGCTCGACCATGGCGAGAAGATCGCGGAAGGGTCCGCCGAGCAGGTGCATAGCAATCCCCAGGTGCTGGAGGCCTATCTCGGGCGGAAAGCCGCCCATGCCTAGGTTCCCCCATGCTTGAGTTCCGGGGCGTCAATACCTATTACGGCGAGCTGCATGTCCTGAAGGACGTCAACTACAAGATCGACAAGGGCGAGATCGTCTGCCTCCTGGGCGGCAATGCCAGCGGCAAATCCACCACCATGAAGGCAGTGCTGGGCATCGTGAGGCCCAAGACCGGCGACATCTTCTACGAAGGCCAGCAGATCAACACCCTCCCGACCGCGGCCCGCGTCAAGCTCGGCATCGCCCCGGTGCCCGAGGCGCGGCGGCTTTTCCCGCGCATGACCGTGCTCGAGAATCTCGAAATGGGCGCCTATACGCGCCGCGATCGCGAGAACCTGAACGACGATCTGGAGCGGGTCTATGGGCTGTTCCCCCGGGTCAAGGAGCGCCGCCAGCAACTCGCCGGCACGCTGTCCGGCGGCGAGCAGCAGATGGTGGCGATCGGACGGGCGCTGATGGCGCGACCGCGCCTCATCTGCATGGACGAGCCCTCCATGGGCCTGTCGCCGGCCTTCGTCGATCAGGTCTTCGAGATCATCCAGACCATCAACAAGCAGGGCACGGCCATCTTCGTGGTCGAACAGAATGCCGCCATGGCGCTCTCCATCGCCGATCGCGGCTATGTGCTGCAGACGGGCGAGGTGGTGCTGTCGGGCACGGCCAAGAGCCTGCTGGACAATCAGATGGTCCAGCAGGCATATCTGGGCCAGATGGAGGCCTAGCCGATTTCCCGTAAAGGCGTTAGGGCATGTACGCAAGTCGAGCCGCCCTTCCAAAATACCCCCTCCCCCCTTGCGGGGGAGGGCTGGGGTGGGGGGTCGGATCCGCGTCCGCGGATCACGATGAGCCTGCGCCGCATCGCGGCGGCATGATTGAGAATACGGCCACCCCCACCCCGGCCCTCCCCCGTCAAAGCGCGGGCCTGACGGCCCGCAGGGGGAGGGGGAAGAAGATAACGGCGGCAATCAACGAGATGTCTATATCGCCTGGCGCGAAAGCGGAAATGACGACGGGAAAAGAGATTCTGACTATGGGGAGGGGTCGATGATCGACATGCATCTCTTCGCCGCCTTCGTTCTCGCGGTGACCGTCCTGATGCTGATCCCGGGTCCAAACGTCGCCCTGATCGTGGCGAACAGCGTCACCTATGGCGTCCGCTACGGCTTCCTGACGGTGGCGGGAACGAGCACGGCCATGGTGGTGCAGCTGGGCCTGACCGCGCTCGGCATGACGGAGTTGCTCGGAACCCTGGGCACCTGGTTCGAATGGATTCGCTGGATCGGGGTCGCCTATCTCATCTATCTCGGTGTGGCCCAGTGGCGCGCACCGCCGCTGGATCTGACGAAGATCGCACCGGAACCAAAATCGGCGCGAAAAATGTTTACCCGGGCGCTGCTGGTCTCCCTGACCAATCCCAAGACGCTGTTCTTCTATGGCGCCTTCTTCCCGCAGTTCGTTGTGACCAGCCATCATGT
>DATHQQ010000099.1:0-2210 GCA_035482595.1 Verrucomicrobiia bacterium | reverse complement strand
ATCGATCGGCGGCCGCTACCCGGCGAGCGCTGCCTCGACCTCGGCGCCAGTCCCGGCGGCTGGAGCTGGGTGCTGGCAAAGCTGGGCGCCCGGGTCATCGCCGTCGACAAGGCGCCTCTCGATGCCGCGGTGGCGGCGCTCCCCGGCGTGGCGATCCGCCAGGCCAGCGCCTTCGCGCTCGAGCCCGCCGAGATCGGGCCGGTGGACTGGCTCTTCAGCGATGTGATCTGCTATCCCGCGCGGCTGCTTGCCCTCGTCGAGCGCTGGCTCGCCGCCGGGCTGGCCCGAAACTTCGTCTGTACGCTCAAATTCCAGGGCGAGACCGATCTCGCGACGGCGAGGCGCTTCGCCGCGATCCCGAACTCGCGCCTGCTCCATCTCCATCACAACAAGCATGAGCTGACCTGGATCCGGCTCGGCGAGATGGCCTGAGCATCCAGGACAACAAGCGAGCCTGCGGCCCTGGATTCGCTTTCGCGGGAATGACGGAAGAGAAAATGGCGCAGTCCGCGCGACTATCGATCGCCCACCGGCCCATAGAGATGACAGTCGACGGGATGGGGCGAGGCCGCCGTGCCGAGATCGATCCGCGGCGGGGCCACCGTGCGGCACCGGGGCATCACCTGCGGGCAGCGGGGATGAAAGGCGCAACCCGGCGGCGGGTCTTCGGGATTGGGCGCGTCGCCGGCGAGGATGATGCGCTGGCGCCGGCGGTCGGGATCGGGCTCGGGAATCGCGGAGACCAGGGCCTGGGTATAGGGATGGGCCGACCGGGCGTAGAGGGCGGCGGTCTCGGCCGTCTCCACGATCTTCCCCAGATACATGACCGCGACGCGGTCGCTGATATGCTCCACGACAGCCAGGTCATGGGAGATGAAGACATAGGAGAGGCCGAGCCGGGCCCTGAGGTCGATCAGCAGATTGAGGACCTGCGACTGGATCGAAACGTCGAGGGCCGAGACAGGCTCGTCGGCGACGATCAGCTTGGGCTCGGGCGCAATGGCGCGGGCGATGCCGATGCGCTGGCGCTGGCCGCCGGAGAACTCATGGGGATAGCGGCGCGCCGCATCGGGCTCCAGCCCCACGATCTCGAGCAGCTCGGCGACCCGGCGCCGGCGTGCCGCCCCGTCGCCGAGGCGATGGATCACCAAAGGCTCGGCGATGCTGGCGCCCACGGTGAAGCGCGGATCCAGCGAGGCATAGGGATCCTGGAAGATGGGCTGCATGTGGCGGCGCAGCTTTCGCATCGCCACCGCCGATAGTCCGGCCAGATCCACCCCCTCGAAGCGGACACGGCCTGAGGTCGGCTGATGCAGCCCCAGCATCAGCCGGCCCAGGGTCGACTTGCCCGAGCCGGATTCTCCGACGATGCCCAGGGTCTCGCCCGGCGCGAGCGTCAGGCTCACATCCTCCACCGCCTTCAGCCAGCTTCCGTCCTTGGCGCGGAAATGCTTGGCGACGCCCGTCACCTCCAGCAGCGGCGGGCTCACGGCACGGGATTCCAGCAGGCGGCAAATTGGGCCTCACCCACGGAAGCGAGCTCAGGACGTTCGCTGCGGCAGCGCGGCAGGACACGGGGACAGCGGTCGGCGAAGCTGCAGCCGGTCCCGCGCCGTCCGGGCGGCGGCACCGTGCCCGCGATGGTCGGCAGCTTGCCGCCCTTGGGCACTAGCCGCGGCCGCGCCGCCAGTAGGCCGTGGGTATAGGGATGTCGCGGCCGGCGGAAGAGCGCCTCGGCGGTGGCGCGCTCGACGATCCGCCCGGCATACATGACGGCGACCGTATCGCACATCTCGGCGACGACCCCGAGATCATGGGTGATGAGCAGGAGCGCCATGCCGAGCTCGCGCTTCAGGCGGCGCAGCAGGTCGAGAATCTGGGCCTGGATGGTGACGTCCAAGGCGGTGGTCGGCTCGTCGGCGATCAGGAGCTGGGGCCGGCAGACCAGGGCGATGGCGATCATCACCCGTTGGCGCAGGCCGCCGGAGAGCTGATGGGGATATTGCGCCAGCCGGCGCTCCGGCGCCCCGATGCCCACATAGCCCAGCATCTCCAGCGCCCGGGCCCGGGCGTCGGCGTGGGAGAGCTGGCGATGGAGACGCAGCACCTCCTCGATCTGGAAGCCGACGGAGAGTACCGGGTTCAGGCTCGTCATCGGCTCCTGAAAGACCATGCCGATGCGGTCGCCCCGGACGGCGCGCATCCGCTCG
>DATHQQ010000098.1:0-9137 GCA_035482595.1 Verrucomicrobiia bacterium | reverse complement strand
GAGCCTATGGCTGGCCTGAGGACGCGCAGTTCCTGGTACCCGATGGGGTGATGGATCACTTCGCCGCCGGCATCGGCGCCCGGGGTGCCGCCGCCCATGCCGCCTGGAACAAGCTCTTCGCCGATTACAAGGCCAAGTTCCCCGAGCTCGCCACCGAGATCGAGCAGATGCAGCGCCGCGATCTGCCCGCGGGATGGGACCGCAACCTGCCGAGCTTCAAGGCCGATCCCAAGGGCATCGCCGGACGCGACGCTTCGGGCGCGGTGCTGAACGTGCTTGCCCAGAACATTCCCTGGTTCCTCGGCGGCTCGGCGGATCTCGGCCCCTCGAACAAGACGCCCTTGAAATTCCCCGGCGCCGGCGATTTCGAGCCCGGCAGCCCGGAGGGCCGCAACCTGCATTTCGGCATCCGCGAGCACGCCATGGCGGCAGCCGTGAACGGCATGTCGCTCTCCAAGCTCCGCGCCTTCGGTGCGACCTTCTTCATCTTCAGCGACTATGCACGGCCCTCGATCCGCCTCTCGGCGCTGATGGAGCTGCCCACCATCATGGTCTTCACCCATGACGCCATGGGGGACGGCGAGGATGGGCCGACCCATCAGCCGGTGGAGCAGCTGGTCTCGCTGCGCGCCATTCCCGGCATGTGTCTAGTGCGGCCGGGTGACGCCAATGAGGTGGTGGAGGCCTATCGCTACATCATGCAGTTGCGCCACAAGCCGGCGCTCCTGGCCCTGTCACGCCAGCCTCTGCCGACCCTGGACCGCACCAAATACGCCTCGGCCGCCGGGGTGGCGAAGGGTGCCTATGTCCTGGCCGATGCGCCCGGCGGCGACCCGGAGGTCATCCTGATCGGGACGGGCAGCGAGGTCTCCCTCGTCGCCGATGCCCATGAGGCGCTGGTCGCCCAGGGCATCAGATCGCGGGTCGTCTCCATGCCCTCCTGGGACATCTTCGAAGACCAATCCCAGGAATATCGCGACAGCGTGCTGCTGCCGAAGGTGACGGCCCGCATCGCGGTGGAGCAGGGCTCGACCCTGGGGTGGGACCGCTATGTCGGCGCGGCCGGCAGGGTCATCGGCATGAAGACCTTCGGCGCCTCGGCGCCGCTGAAGGCGCTGCAACAGCATTTCGGCTTCGAGCCCGATGCGGTGGTCGCGGTCGCCAAAGAGCTGCTGGGACGGAAATAGAGCGGCGATAGCTTAACGTCGAAACGAATGCACCTCGAAAGGGGAAAATGATGGCGGTCGAGAAGAAGCCGGTGACGGCAACGGCAACGCGGGCTCCGCGCCCGGCGGACAGCGATGTTTCCGAAGCGGCGCCGGTGGCGCCGCCCTGTGCCATGGTGATCTTCGGCGCCGCCGGGGATCTGACCAAGCGCCTCGTCGTGCCCGCGCTCTATAACCTCGTCAACGCCAAGCGCCTGTCGGAGAATTTTCAGATCATCGGCGTCGATCTCGCCTCCAAGACCGCCGAAGAATGGCGTCAGGGCCTGACGGATATGATGAATGAGTTCGTGACCAAGGGCGGGGGCGAGTTCGAGGCCGATCACATCGAGAAGGATGCCTGGGAGTGGCTCACCAGCCGCATGAGCTACATCCAGGGCGATCTGACCGACCCTGGTTGCTACAAGCGGGTGGGCGAGCGTCTGGCCGAGCTCGACAAGACGAAGAGCACGGGCGGCAATCATCTCTTTTACCTGGCGGTGGCCGATCGCTTCTTCGGCATCGTGGTCGACCAGCTCGGCGCCGCCAAGCTGGTGACCGAGGAGGAGGGCGGGGGCTGGCGACGCGTCGTGATCGAGAAACCCTTCGGCCATGACCTGAATTCGGCCAAGGCGCTGAATGCCCAGGTGCTGAAGGTGCTGACGGAACGCCAGATCTATCGCATGGATCATTTCCTGGGCAAGGAGACGGTCCAGAACATCATGGTTCTGCGCTTCGCCAATGGCTTGTTCGAGCCGCTGTGGAATCGCGACCATATCGACCATGTCCAGATCACCGCCTCGGAGACCGTCGGCGTCGAACGCCGGGGTAAGTTCTACGAGAAGACCGGCGCGTTGCGCGACATGGTGCCCAATCACGTCTTCCAGCTGCTCTCGATGACGGCGATGGAATGCCCCATCTCCTTCGACGCCGATGCGGTGCGCGCCAAGAAGGCCGAAGTGCTTCAGGCGGTGCGGCCACTGGATCCCGCCAGCGTGGTTCGCGATGCCGTGCGCGGCCAATATGCCGCCGGCACCGTCCTCGGCAAGCCGGTCAACGGCTACCGGCAGGAGCCCGATGTGTCGGCGGATTCGAATATCGAGACCTATGTCGCCGCCAAGCTCGTGATCGACAATTGGCGCTGGGCCGGCGTGCCCTTCTATCTCAGGACCGGGAAATACATGGGGGAGCGCACGACCCAGATCGCCATCCGGTTTCGCCAGGCACCCTTTGCCCTCTTCCGCGGCACCACCGTCGCGGATCTGACGCCGAACTGGATGATCCTGCGCATCCAGCCGGAGGAGGGGATCTCGCTCCGCTTTGCCGCCAAGCATCCGGGACCCTCGGTCAAGATCGCCACCGGCAGCATGGATTTCGCCTATAAGGATTTCTTCCAGACGGTTCCCAGCACCGGCTATGAGACCCTGCTCTATGACTGCATGATCGGCGATGCGACGCTGTTCCAGCGGGCCGACAATGTGGAGGCCGGCTGGCAGGTCGTCCAGCCCATTCTCGATGCCTGGGGCGCCACCTCGCCCAAGGACTTCCCCAATTACAAGGCTGGCAGCGAGGGTCCTGCTGCCGCCGACGAGCTGCTGGCGCGCGACGGCCGCGCCTGGCGCCCGCTGACGAGCTGAGCCCGTCGCCCGCGTTCGGAGCCCGCAAGGAAATATCATGGCAAAACCGCCCAAGATCTCTTTGGTCCTGGCCGACGTCGACGGGACTCTCGTCACCGAGGACAAGATCCTGACCGAACGCGCCCAGGCTGCCGTCCATCGCCTGCATGACGCCGGCATCCGTTTCGCCATCACCAGCGGCCGGCCGCCCAAGGGTATGAGCATGCTTTTCGATCCGCTCAAGCTCGAGACCCCCATCGCGGGCTTCAACGGCGGGCTCTTCGTGAAGCGCGACCTGTCCATCATCGAGCAGAAGACCCTACCGCCCGATGTCGCGGCTCAGGCCTTCGATCTGATCCGTAAGCACGGCATGGACGCCTGGGTCTATAGCGGCAATGACTGGCTGATCACGACCCTCAAGGCGCCGCATGTCGACCGCGAGGCCTGGACCGTCAAGTTCCAGCCCAAGGTGGTGACGGATTTCACCGACGCGCTGAAGCAGGCGGCCAAGATCGTCGGCGTCAGCGACGACCATGCCAAGGTCCAGGGCTGCGAAGCCGATGCCCAGGCCGCCTTCGGCGACCGGGCGACCGCCGCCCGCTCGCAGCCTTATTACCTCGACGTCACCCATCACGACGCCAACAAGGGCGCGGTCGTCGACTATCTGTCGGGTGTCCTGAAGATCCCCGCCGGAGAGATCGCCACCATCGGCGACCAGCCCAATGATGTGCTGATGTTCAAGCGCTCGGGTTTCAGCATCGCCATGGGCAATGCCTCGGACCAGGTGAAGGCCCAGGCCACCGCCACCACCGATTCCTACAATGACGAGGGCTTCGCCAAGGCCATGGAGCGGTATATCCTGGGCGCGGCGGCGTGAGGCACCCATGGCAGACAATATGATTGGGCGCGTCGAGGTTCTTCCCGATCCCCTGGCGCTTGCCCGCCATGTGGCTGAATGGATGACGACGGCGGCGAACGCCGCCAAGGGACCCTTCCGGGTCTCGCTCTCCGGCGGCTCGACCCCCAAGACGCTCTATGGACTGCTGGCTTCCGATGAATTCCGTGGCCGCTTTCCCTGGCAGCGCGTCTCCTGGTACTGGGGCGATGAGCGCTTCGTTCCCTATGACCATCCCGAAAGCAACTTCCGGATGACGCGCGAGGCGATGCTGTCGAAGGTGCCGGTGCCGCCGCAGAACATCCATCCGGTGCCGGCACCGGATGTCGGCACGGCCGAGCAGGCCGCGGCGATCTACGAGCAGACCTTGCAGAAAGACTATGGCGCCACGACCCTCGATCCGGCCCGCCCGTTGTTCGACATCACCTTGCTGGGGCTTGGGCCCGATGGCCATACCGCCTCCCTGATCCCGGACGAGCCGGTGCTGGAGGAGCGCAAGCGCTGGGTCGCCGCCGTTTCCCATGGCCGACCCGAGATCCGCATCACCATGACCTATCCACCCATCGAGAGCAGCCGCCACGTGGCCTTTCTCGTCGCCGGCAAGGAGAAGGCGCCGATCCTGGCCCAAATCCGGGCCGGAGGCAGCCGGGTGCCGGCCGCGCGGCTGCGCCCGGTGGGCGAGCTCATCTGGTTTGCCGACAAGGCAGCTGCGGGGGAAAGCTAGAGCCGGGGCGAACGCCGGCCCAGGCTCCTAGGAGGGGTAGATGAGTTTCTATCTGATCGTCGGAATCGCGGCACTCGGCGGGCTACTCTTCGGTTACGACACCGGCGTGATATCCGGCGCTCTGCTCTTCATCCGGACCGATTTCGCCCTCTCCGCCGGCATGCAGGGGCTGGTCGCGGGCATCGCGCTGGCGGGTGCTGCGGTGGGGGCGGCCTTCGCGGGCGGGCTCTCCGACCGGTTCGGCCGGCGCAAGGTCATCTTCTTCACCGGGCTCATCTTCATCCTCGGCTCTCTCGTCGCCGCTTTGGCGCCGGAGGTGACGACCCTGCTTCTCGGGCGATTGCTGGTAGGCATCGGCATCGGCGTCGCTTCCATGCTGACGCCGCTCTATCTGGCCGAGACGGCGCCGGCCCGCAGCCGCGGCGCCCTGGTCTCCCTCAACCAGCTCGCCATCACCGTCGGCATCCTGGTCTCCTATTTCATCGGCTATCTCTTCGCCCAGCATGGCCAATGGCGCTGGATGCTGGCGCTGGGCGCGGTGCCGGGGGTGATCCTCTCCGTCGGAATGCTGACATTGCCGGAAACGCCGCGCTGGCTCGCCGGCCATGGACGCATGGCAGAGGCCGGTGCGGTGCTGCGGCGGCTGCGCGGGTCGGGCGATATCGAGGCCGAACTCGGCGAGCTGCGCACCGATATCTTGCGCGAGGGAGGCTTGCCGAGCTGGCGAGAGCTGCTGAGCCCCACCGTCCGTCTTCCCCTGATCATCGGTGTCGGCCTGGCGATCTTTCAGCAGATCACCGGCATCAACACGGTCATCTATTTCGCGCCGACCATCTTCCAGGCCGCCGGCCTCTCTTCCGCCTCGGCCGCCATATTGGCGACCGCCGGGGTCGGGGTCGTCAATGTCGCCATGACCCTGGTTGCCATCCGGCTGATCGACAGTGTCGGCCGGCGCACCCTGCTCTTGACCGGGCTTCTGGGCATGGCGGCCTGCCTCCTCCTGCTCGGATTGGGCTTTGCCATCGGCGCTGCCTCGGGGGCGCTGGGCTGGATCACGGCCCTCAGCCTTGCCGCCTATGTCGGCTTCTTCGCCATCGGCCTTGGGCCGGTGTTCTGGCTGCTGATCTCGGAGATCTTCCCCCTCCGCCTTCGCGGCCGGGCCATGGGAATTGCCACCATCGCGAATTGGGGCTTCAATTTGCTGGTGACCGTGACCTTCCTGGAGCTGATAAACATCTTCGGCCGGCCCGGCACCTTCCTGCTCTACGCCATCCTGACCGTCGCCGCCTTTATTTTCACCCGGGCCCTGGTCCCGGAAACCAAGGGCCGCAGCCTGGAGCAGATCGAGGCGGATCTGCATTCGCGCGGATAGCTGCCGCTATGGCAGGGCGCCGGCATCGCCTCCTCCGCTGTCTCACAATCGCCGTCGCGAGCCTGGTCCTGGGATGCGTTGCCCAGGCCCAATCCGTGGATGCCCAATCCCTGGATGACTGGCTGCAGCAGCCCTACATGACCGGCGACTGGGGCGGGCTTCGAACGAAGCTGGAGGCCGAGGGCTTCCATCTGCGCGCCCATTATCTCTCGGAGACGGCGGGCAATCCGAGCGGCGGTCTGAAGCAGGGGACGCAATATGCCCAGCAGGTCGATTTCGGCGCCGATCTCGATCTCGGCAAGCTGGCGAATCTCCCCGGCGGGCAGGTTCACATCACCTTCACCGATCGCGCCGGACAGAGCCTGGCCGCCCTGGATGTCGGCAATCTGATCTCGGAGCAGGAGATCTTCGGCGGCGGCCAGAATTTTCGCCTCGCCGAGCTGTCCTATCAGCAATCCCTCTTCGACGACCGCCTCGAGGCAAAGCTCGGCTGGATCCATACGACCGACGATTTCGCCACATCGCCGATCTATTGCTATTTCCAGAACAACGGCTTTTGCGGCCAGCCGGCGGGCATTGCCATCGACAGCGGCGTCACCACTTTCCCCGTTGCGAGCTGGGGCGGCATCGTGAAGCTGCGCCCGCAGCCGGACATCTATCTCCAGGCGGGTGCCTATGAGGTCAACCCCTCGCTGAACAACACCAGCAACGGCTTCAAGATGAACACCGCCGGTGCCATCGGCGTTGTGGTGCCTGTCGAGGCTGGCTGGCGGCCGCTCCTCGGATCGGACAAATTGCCGGGCAATTACAAGATCGGCGCCTACTATGACAATTCCACTGTGCCCGACCTCGGGTCGCCCTTGAGCGGGCCGCAGGGTACGATGACCGGGCGCTGGGGAATCTACCTCCTGGTCGACCAGATGCTCTTCCGCGAGAGCCCCGGCTCGGAGCGCGGACTTACAGCTTTCGGCGTCTTCCTCTATGCCGATCCCAGCACGGCGCTGCTCCAGTACTATTGGGAGGCGGGCCTTCTCTATCGCGGCACCTTTCCGGGTCGCGATCAGGATACCATCGGCCTGGCGGTCAACCAGAGCCGGGTCAGCAATCAGCTGATCGGAGCGCAAAATGCGCAGGACATTTCCATGCCCGGCTCGGTCGCCGTCCAATCCGCCGAGACCGACATCGAGCTCAACTACCGGGCCCAGGTCACGCCGTGGTTCTCCCTCATGCCCAATATGCAATATGTGATCCAGCCCAATGCCACGCCGACCATCGCCAACGCCTTCGTGCTCGGCCTGCAGGCCGGGCTGACCTTCTGATCCCTGGGCGAGGTGGGCGTCGAGCCTGCGGCTACGCGGGCGCGCTCGCGGGCGCGCTCTTTGCGACGGCCGCCGAGGCTCAATCCCTGGATGACTGGCTGCGGCAGGACTACATGACCGGAGATTGGGGCGGCGCGCGCACGAAGCTGGAGGCCGAGGGCGTCGCGCTCAGGGCCCACTATCTCTCGGAGACCGCCGGCAATCCCACGGGCGGTCTGAAGCAGGCGACTCAATATGCCCAGCAGATCGATTTCGGTGCGGATCTGGACATGGGCAAGCTGGCAAGTGTTCCGGGCGGCCAGATCCACGTGACCTTCTCCGACCGTGCCGGTAACAGCCTGTCCGACCTCGATCTGGGCGCGCTGGCAGAGGTGCAGGAGATCTTCGGCGGCGGCCAGAATTTCCGTCTCGCCATCCTCTCCTACGAGCAATCCCTCTTCGACGACAAGCTCGACCTCAAGGGAGGTTGGATCAATGTCGGCGATGATTTCGCGACCTCGCCGCTCTATTGCTATTTCCAGAACAATGCCTTCTGCGGCAATCCCGTCTCCGTGACCCTCGATGCGGGATTTTCCACCTTCCCGGTCTCCAGCTGGGGCGGAATCGCCAAATTCCAGCCGCGGAGCGACGTCTATGTCCAGGCCGGCGCCTATGAGGTCAATCCCTCGCTGAACAACGCCAGCAACGGCTTCAAGATGAACACGGCCGGGGCGACAGGGGTGATCGTGCCCATCGAGGCGGGCTGGACGCCCGAGAAGGGGATCGGCGGCCTGCCGGCGCATATCACCATCGGCGGCTATTACGACAATTCCGCCACGCCAGACCTGGGCGCTCCTGTCGACGGCCCCGAGACCCTCATGTCCGGCCGCTGGGGGCTCTATGTCCTGGCCGATCAGATGATCTATCGTGACAGTCCGGGTGCCGATCGCGGGCTTACGGTCTTCGCGGGCTTCACCTATGCCGATCCGAGCACCGCGCTGCTGCAATATTTCTGGGAGGCCGGACTCGTGAAGCTCGGGACCTTTGCCGGCCGCGATCAGGACAGCATCGGATTCGCCCTGTCACAGGGGCTGGTGAGCAATTCGCTGACAGGCGCCCAGAGCCAGGCGAATGCCGCCGACCCCGGCTCGGTGGATATGCAATCCTATGAGATGGATCTGGAGCTCAATTACCGCGCCCAGCTCGCGCCCTGGTTCACCCTTATGCCCAATATCCAATATGTGGTCCGGCCGGGCGGGGTCACCTCGACCCCGAATGCCTTCGTGCTCGGCCTCCAGGCCGGGCTGACCTTCTGAAGGGAACGCAGATGAAGAAGGCCCATTACGGGACGACGGATGACGGCCGCGAGGTCGATATCTATACCCTTGCGAATGACATCGGCATGCGCGTCGACATCCTCACTTTCGGATGCGTCATCGCCCGGCTCGAGGTGCCGGACCGCAGGGGCCGGATCGACAATGTGGTGCTCGGCCTGGACAGCCTGGCGGGCTATGCGCTGCGCAGCCCGCATTTCGGTGCCATCGCCGGGCGCTACGCCAATCGAATCGCCCGCGGGCGCTTCGCCATCGACGGCAAGGACTATCAGCTCGATATCAACGCTGCGCCCAACGCCATGCATGGCGGGCGCAAGGGCTTCCACAAGGTCGTCTGGCAAAGCGAAGCCGGCAGCGGCGAGCAGGTGATCCTCAAATATCTGAGCGAGGACGGCGAGGAATCCTATCCCGGTAATCTCGCGGTCGAGGTCCGCTACAGCCTCAGTGCGAGCAATGAGCTGCGCATCGACTACGAGGCGACGACCGACAAGCCGACCATCGTCAATCTCACGAACCACAGCTATTTCAATCTGGCGGGGGAGGGGTCGGGCGATGTGCTGGACCATCTCGTCACCATCGAGGCCGATCATTTCACGCCGGAGGACGCCACCCAGGTGCCGACGGGCGAAATCCGCCCCGTCGCCGGCACGCCCTTCGATTTCACCACGCCCCGCCGGGTCGGGGAGCGGATCCGCT
>DATHQQ010000097.1:0-5284 GCA_035482595.1 Verrucomicrobiia bacterium | reverse complement strand
GGAAGGAGCCCCGGGGGATGGCGAAGCTCACCCGGTCGACGGCCTTGACCTCGCCGTAATGCTTGGAGACCTCCTCGAAGCGGATGTCGATGACCGGAACATCGGGGGCCCGAACGTCGGTCGCCCGGATGTCGGGCGTATTTGGCGTTGGCGTCGGGCGGGGGGCATTCATGGCGGCGGGATGTTAGCCCGCCGGCTCAGGCGGGGAAAGCCGGCGTGGAAGCCGCGGCCGGCGCCCCAAAAGCAAAACGCCCGGGCGAGAGGCCCGGGCGTTTCGCTAACCCGTGGGGCGAGAGCTCAGCGGCGGTTGCCCATCAGCTGCAGCAGCATCACGAACAGGTTGATGAAGTCGAGATAGAGCTGGAAGGCGCCGAGGATGGCCTTCTTGGTGCCCACCTCGCTGGTGTCGCCCGCCGAATACATCTCCTTGATCCGCTGGGTATCCCAGGCGGTCAGGCCGACGAAGACCACGACGCCGATCACCGAGATGGCGAACTGCAGCGCGCTCGAGGCGATGAAGATGTTGACCAGGCTGGCCAGCACGATGCCGATCAGCCCCATGAACATGAAGCTGCCCATGGCCGCCAGATCGCGCTTGGTCGTGTAGCCGTAGAGGCTCATGCCCGCGAAGGTGCCGGCGGTAATGAAGAAGACCCGGGCGACGGAGGCCCCGGTATAGGCCAGGAAGATGTAGCTGAGGGAAAGGCCCATGACCGCGGCGAAGGCCCAATAGAGCAATTGGGCCGTGCTGGCGCGCATGGACTGGATCTTGAAGCCGAACAGCATGGCGAAGCCCAGCGGGGCCAGCATCACGACCCATTGCAGGGGCGTGCCATAGATGGCGCGCAGGATCGTCGGGCTGTTGGCGACGAAATAGGCGATCACCCCGGTCAGGACCAGGCCGCCCGTCATGTAGTTGTAGACCTTGAGCATATACTGGCGCAGGCCGACATCGATATCGGCCGCGGCAGCCCCCGCCTGGGTTACGTAGCGGCGGTCGATAGGATTGGCCATGGCAGTCTATTTCTCCAAGGGTTTCAACGCCCCCAATATTGGCAAAGCCGCAGGGCGAATCAAGCCTGCTGCTGGGCCTGGGGGGTGCCGGCAGCGGTTGACCGCCGGCAGGGGAGCGGCGATAAAGCCGCCACAACCCTAGGAATCAGGCCAGATGCAGCGAATCTTCTCCGGCGTGCAGCCCACCGGCAACCTTCACCTTGGCAATTATTTAGGTGCCATCCGCAATTGGGTCCGCCTCCAGCGCGACTACGACTGCATCTTCTGCATCGTCGACCAGCATGCCATCACCCAATGGCAGGATCCGGCCGAACTGCGCGGCCAGACCCGGGAGGTGACGGCCGCCTTCCTGGCCGCCGGGGTCGATGCCCGCAAGCATATCGTCTTCAACCAGAGCCAGGTGCCGGCCCATGCCCAGCTTGCCTGGATCTTCAACTGCGTGGCGCGGATCGGCTGGCTGAACCGCATGACCCAGTTCAAGGAGAAGGCGGGCAAGGACCGGGAGAACGCCTCGGTCGGGCTCTATGTCTATCCCAACCTGATGGCCGCCGACATCCTGGCCTATAAGGCGACCCATGTGCCGGTGGGCGAGGACCAGAAGCAGCATCTGGAGCTCGCCCGCGACATCGCCCAGAAGTTCAACAAGGATTTCGGCCGGGATTTCTTCCCGCTGCCCGAGCCCCTGATCTTCGGCGCGGCGACCCGGGTCATGAGCCTGCGCGACGGCACGAAGAAGATGAGCAAGTCGGATGCCTCCGACTACAGCCGCATCAACATGACCGACGATGCCGATACCGTGGCCCTCAAGATCCGCAAGGCCAAGACCGATCCCACCCCCCTGCCGGGGCCCGAGGTCCTGCATTCCGACGGCAGCATCGACCCGGCGGCGATGGCGGCCCGGCCGGAGGCCTTCAATCTGGTCGCCATCTACGCCGCCCTCAGCGACCGGCCGGTGGCCGAGGTGCTGGGGGAGTTTGCCGGAAAGGAGTTCTCCCATTTCAAGGCCGTGCTGACGGACCTGGCCGTGGCGACCCTGGGACAGATCGGGGGCGAGATGAAGCGCCTCCTGGCCGATCCGGCCGAGATCGACGCCGTCCTGGCCGACGGCGCCCGCCGGGCGCGGGCCATCACCCAGCCGATCATGGCCGAAGTCGAGGATATCGTGGGCTTCCTCAGGGTTGTCTAAGCGAGGCTTGCCAAGTGGCTTGCCAACCTTGGGGCCGAGGGCCACCTAACCAGGGCCGTTTCTCCCTGTCGCAAGACCGGATGGGGAAGGCGGCGCAGGGAGCCGAGATGAGCGACACGCCGAGCGACGCCGACGATCTGCTGGGGGAAGAGCCGCCGCGCCGGCGCTGGCCCTGGCAGAGGCAGTGGCGCTGGCCCTGGCGCCGACGCGGCTCTCCCGATGCACCCCGCCCCGATACCCCGCCCGCGCCACGGCGCCGGCACCGGCGGCTGCTGAAAATCGGCCTTATCGCCATCGTCGTCCTGCTGCTGATCTATTATCCGGTGGGCGCGCTCTGGGTGAACAAGATCGACGACGATCCCGGCTTCGACACGGGCCCGGTCGCGCCCGGGGCGAGCAATGCTGTCGCCATGGCTGCCGCCTTGATCGACCGGGAGGTGAACCAGAACGGCTGGCCGGCCAACGACCCCTTCTTCCTTCCCGGCACGGTCCTCGACAACATGCCGAACTACCAGACCGGCATCATCCAGGCGCTCGGCCGCTTCGCCGTCGAGATGGTCGACCAGATCGGTCGCACCCGCGGCTCCAGCCAGGCCGATCCGGATCTCGACAAGGCGGCGGGCCTGCTCAAATACGCACCCAATGTCTGGATCTTCGACTTCTCCACCTCCTTGGCGCCCACCGCCTCCTCGGAGAGCCAATACCGGGCCGCGCAAAAGGCGCTGCTCCGCTATAACGAGAAGCTGATGTCCGACAAGGCGGTGTTCGAGCGGCGCACCGACAATCTGCTCGCCACCCTCGACCGCTTCGCCGCCGATATCGGCTCCGTCTCCGCCATCATCGATCAGCAGATCAGCGATCACTCCGGCGATTTCATCGACTTCCATGCCGATGACGTCTTCTACAATGCCAAGGGCAAGATGTACGCCTATGCCCTGCTGTTCCGCGCCCTGGGCCGGGACTTCGCCAAGGTGATCCAGGACCGCGACCTGGGCGATGCCTGGAAGCAGACCGAGCAGAGCCTGATGGAGGCCGGCACGTTGCATCCCTTGGTCATCATGAACGGCCGGCCGGACGGCATGTTCGTGCCCAATCACCTGGCGGTCGAGGGCTTCTATCTGATGCGCGCCCGCACCCAGCTGCGCGAGATCACGAACATCCTGGCGAAGTAAGCCTGCCGCCACGGTGTCCGCTTGAGGACGCGCGGTTTCGCCAGATCGGCCCGATTTATGGCGACAGAGCCACGGCCGGCCTTCTCCGCCGAGATTCCGCCATGTTAGGGTGGCTGCGGCCGGTCCCGTCGCCGAGATCCGCATAAGCGGGTTTCGGCGCCCACGGGCCCCCGGATATTTGAATCGAGTGTTCTGCCCCGGGCGCCTGGCGCTTCCGGCTTCCGGGGCAGGACACGAGGCCCGGAATAGCCTCGATGACGGTCTTCTAAGCGGCGGCGATGCAGATCTATCTGCCCATCGCCGAGCTATCGGTGAATCTCTTCCTGCTGCTGGGCATCGGCGGCGGGGTCGGATTCCTGTCGGGACTCTTCGGCGTGGGCGGCGGCTTCCTCATGACGCCGCTGCTGATCTTCATCGGAATCCCCCCGGCGGTGGCCGTCGCCACCCAGGCCAATCAGGTCGTCGCCTCCTCCGTCTCGGGCGTGCTCGCCCATTGGAGCCGCGACAATGTGGATTTCAAGATGGGCGCCGTCCTGCTGGTGGGCGGCATATTGGGATCGACGGTGGGCGTGGGGCTCTTCAGCCTGCTGAGCCATTTCGGCCAGGTCGATCTCGTCATTCGCCTGTTCTACGTCTTCTTCCTCGGGTTCATCGGCATTCTCATGTTCATCGAGAGTGCGCGCTCGATCTGGCGCCGGCGCCGGCGCATCGGCACGCCCCGCAAGCTCCACGAGCATACCTGGGTGCATGGCCTGCCGCTGAAGATGCGCTTTCGCAAGTCGCGGCTCTATATCAGCGCGCTGCTGCCGGGGGCGATCGGCTTCTTCATCGGCATCCTCTCGGCGATCATGGGCGTGGGCGGCGCCTTCATCCTGGTGCCGGCGATGATCTATCTTCTTGGCATGCCGACCCTGGTGGTGGTGGGGACCTCGCTGTTCCAGATCATCTTCGTTGCCGCCAACGTCACCTTCCTGCAATCGGTGCAGAACCAGACCGTCGATTTCATCCTGGCGCTCGCCCTCACGGTGGGCGGCGTCATCGGGGCGCAGATCGGCGGGCGGGTCGGGGCCAAGCTCCATGGCGAGCATCTGCGCGTTCTCCTCGCCATCCTCATCCTCGGTGTCGCCATTCGCCTTGCCTATGAGCTCGGCGCCACCCCCTCCGACCTCTATTCGGCCGTCTGGCTGTCGCCGGAGAGTTGAGCATGGGCCGCCGCCTCCGCCTTCTGCCGGTTTTCCTGCTCGCCCTTCTGGCAGCGCCGCCCGGCGCCCGCGCCGAGCCGCTGGTCGCCGATCTTTCCAATCACCTGATCGCCATCACCACCGGCTTCACCGGCGCCAATGTGCTGCTCTTCGGGGCCACCGACGGCCCGGGTGATATCGTCGCCGTCGTGCGCGGACCGACCGGCCGCGCCATCGTCCGGCGCAAGGGTCGGCTCTTCGGCATCTGGGTGAACAAGGATGCGACCGATTTCGAGGAGGTGCCGAACTTCTACGCCGTGGCCTCCAGCCGCCCCCTGGACCAGCTGCTGACCCCCGAGATGGCCCAGCACTACCGCGTCGGCCTCGACAATCTGGGAATCCGTCCCGCCGAGGAGGGCGCGGCGGCGGATGCGCCCATGCTGGCGGCGCTGATCGGCATCAAGAAGACCGAGCAGCTCTATCGCCCGGCCTCCGGCAAGGTCGTGTTCCTGGGCGGCCAGCTGTTCCGGGCCGATTTTCACTTTCCCGCCAATGTGCCGACCGGCACATATCTCATCGAGGTCATGCTGGTGCGAAACGGCAAGGTGGAGAGTGCCCAGACGACGCCGTTGGTGGTCTCCAAGATCGGCATCGGCGCTGATATATTCGAATTCGCCCAGCGCCATTCGGCCGCCTATGGCGTCGTCGCCATTCTCAGCGCGCTCATGGCC
>DATHQQ010000096.1:0-2579 GCA_035482595.1 Verrucomicrobiia bacterium | reverse complement strand
GGCGGCATCCAGCCCGGCAAAAAGCTCCCACTCCTCGCCCGGCGCGATACCCTGCGATTCCCGGAAGGCCACCATCTGGGCCTCGTTCATCAGCCCGGAGTGATTGTCCTTATGCCCGGCGAAGGGGAGGCCCCAGCCCTTGACCGTGTAGGCGACGAAGCAGGTCGGCCGGTCGGTCGTCGCCGCCTCGTCGAAGGCCTCCACGATGGCGGCCATGTCATGGCCGCCGAGATTGGTCATCAGGCGATGCAGCGCCGCATCGTCATGGGAAGCGAGCACCCGCTGGATGCCGAGATCGGTCCCATGGCTCGCCTCCAGCTCACGCCGGAAGCCAGCCCCGCCTTCGAATGTCAAAGCGGAATAGAGGTCGTTGGGGCAATCGTCGATCCAGCGCTGCAACGAGTCCCCGCCCGGCTCGGCGAAGGCGGCGCGCAGCAGCTTGCCGTATTTCAGCGTGACCACGTTCCAGCCGACGGTGGCGAAGAAGGATTGGATCTTCTGGAAGAGCTGATCGGCGACCACGCCGTCGAGGCTCTGGCGGTTGTAGTCGATGATCCACCAGAGATTGCGGATCTCGTGCTTCCAGCCCTCCAGCAGGGCCTCGAAGATATTGCCCTCGTCCAGCTCGGCATCGCCCA
The DNA here is from genome assembly GCA_035482595.1 of Verrucomicrobiia bacterium. Classification (GTDB taxonomy): domain Bacteria; phylum Pseudomonadota; class Alphaproteobacteria; order Dongiales; family Dongiaceae; genus DASXQK01. The sequence goes on along the minus strand of DATHQQ010000096.1, from coordinate 1,941 downwards.
TGAGGGCGATCATCCGACCGGGCGCGCGGCCCAGCAGCCCATGGGTCTGGAGATAATCCTGCACCAGGCTGGCGAAGAGGGTGACGCCCACGCCCAGCCCCACCGAGCCGGTGGAGAAATCGACCGGCGCGGTATCCTTGGTGCGCGAGGGATAGGATTGCACCCCGCCGAAGCCACGGAAGCGCTCCAGCGCCTCGCGGCTCTGGGCGCCCATGAGATACATGAGGGCGTGGAAGACGGGCCCGGCATGGGGCTTCACCGCGACCCGGTCCTCCGGCCTGACGGCATGGCCGTAGAGGGCAGCGAGCAGGGTGACCGAGGAGGCGCAGCTCGCCTGATGGCCGCCTACCTTCAGCCCGTCGCGATTGGGCCGTAGATGATTGGCGTTGTGGATCATCCAGGTGGAGAGCCAGAGCGCGCGGCGTTCCAGGGCCTCCAGGGAGGCGATGGGATCGGCCTCACTCACGGCGCGCGGGAGGCTGGTGATGGCGGCTGTCATGGCCCGGATTATAGCCTTGGCAGGCCGATGGTGGATTGCGAAGATGGCGCTCCCGACCGCCCCTGCGACTGGAGAATTGCGTGAAGCGCCCCGCCAAAGTGGAAGAATTGCGCCGACTCGATCTGGACGCAATCGACCTTCGGATCCTGGCATGCCTGCAGGAGAACGCCCGAATCGCCAATACGGATCTCGCCGCCGCGGTCGGCCTCAGTCCCGCGCCGTGCCTGCGCCGTGTCCGGGCCCTGGAGGAGCGCGGCGTCATCCGCCGGCATGTGAGCCTGGTCAGCCCCGCCGCCGTCGGCCTGCCCGTCAGCGTCTTCGTCAGCATCTCTCTCGAGCGCCAGGTCGAAGAAGCCCTGAAGCGCTTCGAGCGGGTGATCCTCGCCCGGCCCGAGGTGATGGAATGCTATCTCATGACCGGCGATGCGGATTACCTGCTGCGGGTCGTCTGCGCCGATCTCGGGGCCTATGAGCGCTTCGTGCTCGACCATCTGACCAAGGTCCCCGGCGTCTCCTCCATCCGGTCGTCCTTCGCCTTGAAGCAGGTGAAGTACTCGACGGCTCTGCCACTGCTCGGCTGATTCCCAGATGCAGGAATACAGCTTCTCTTTTGGTGACAGCCCCGAAATGGCGGACGAACTGCTGGCTCTCGTGCTCGCCGGCCTGAAGCGCGCGACCTGCTGGGCTGCCGCACAAGGTACCCAAGGGGTAGAAGTCGGCCTGCGATCCGTTGTGACGGACGGGCAAGGAAAGCGGCGGGCGGTCATCGAGACGATCGAACTCACGCGCCGTCGATTCATGGATGTGGACGAATCTTTCGCCTACGACGAAGGAGAGGGGAACCGCACTCTCGATGATTGGCGAGCCGCCCACCGAGACTATTTCACCCGGGAGGGGACCTATGCCGACGATATGGAGGTGTACTGCGAGCGATTCCGCCTGATTCAAGTTATCTAGCGTGGTACACTTTTCAGTCGTATATCATGTGTTTACGATACCTAAATAATAGTAGCTTCTACGCCGGCCCTATCCCCATTTTCCGCCACCGCTTGCATCCCATCATCAAACGAGTTGCAGATATCGCGGCGGCGGCGCAAGATTTGGCCACTTGTCGAGTAGTGCGAATGGCCTCGCCATCGCTGATGGTGAAAATTGGCCTGAGATATGCGGATTGAGCGTGCCTATGGGCATCGCGGGCGACCGGGATGCTTTGCGACCATGCGCAAGGGACGAAAAGGGGGATCGCGAGACGCCGATAAGGCGCCGCAGAGAACCCTTTATACGCAATGTAACAGGGAGACACACATGACCACGCATCGCCGACAACTTATGCTCACGGCCTTGGGCACGGTCGCCCTCGCCGCCTTGGCCGGCTTCGTGCCGGCGCACGCCCAGGACAAGTCCGTCACCATCGGCATCGAGCTGCCGCTGACGGGCGCCGA
>DATHQQ010000095.1:0-3291 GCA_035482595.1 Verrucomicrobiia bacterium | reverse complement strand
AGGCCGGCCTGCAGGGCCTCACCCGCACAATGGCCATCGAGCTCGGCCCCTTCGGCATCACCGTCAACGCCGTCGCCCCCGGCTTCATCGAGACCGACATGACCCGCGCCACCGCCGCGCGCATGGGCGTCTCGATGGAGGCCTTCGAGGCCGGCGCCTCACAAATGATCCCGCTGCGGCGCATCGGGCAACCGAGCGAGGTCGCCAGCGTCATCGCCTTCCTCGCCTCCGAAGACGCCAGCTACATCACCGGGCAGGTGCTGCGGGTCAATGGCGGGATGTCGATGGGCTGAGCACCCGATGCTGCCGCCCAAGGACCGCCTGACCATCTGCTTCGCCCATGTCGCCTATCGGCTCCAGGAGCGCTTCCTGGCGCGCCAGACGGGCATCGCGAGCTTCCAGATCCGCTCGGCAGCTGAGCTCGAGAGCCGGATCGGCGAGGCCGATGTGCTGCTCGTCTCCGGCCTCTGGCGCAACGAACTACTGGAGAAGGCCGCCCGCCTGCGCTTCATCCAGTCGATCAGCGCCGGCACCGACCAGTACGCGCGCGCCTTGCTCAAGGCGCGAGGCATCCGGCTTGCCAGCGCCCAGGGCACCAATGAGCGCGCCGTGGCCGAGCATGCCATGGCGCTGATCCTGGCGCTCGCCCGGCGGCTGCCGGAGGCCCGCGACCATCAGTCCCGCCGGCATTGGCGCGGCATGATCAGCGACATCGATGGTCGCGAGGAGGAGCTGGGCGGCAAGACGCTCCTCATCATCGGCCTGGGGCGGATCGGCGGACGGCTGGCCCGGCTCGCCAAGGCCTTCGATCTCCGCGTCCTCGGCATCCGCCGGGACCCGGCGGCCGGGCGCAACGGCGCCGATGAGGTCGCCGGCCTCGACCGTCTGCCGGCGCTGCTGCCGGAGGCCGATATCGTCGCCCTCACCTGCCCGCTCACACCCGAGACCGAGGGCGTGATCGGATCGGCTGCGCTCGAGCTGGTGAAGCCCTCGGCCCTCCTGATCAATGTCGCCCGCGGCCGCTGCGTCGAGGAGAGCGCGCTGATCGAGGCGCTGGCGAAGGGCCGCATCGCCGGCGCGGCCCTGGATTGCGTCGCCGAGGAGCCCCTGCCGGCTTCTTCGCCGCTCTGGGGCTTCGCCAATGTCCTGATCACCCCGCATACCGCCGGCGAGACCAGGCGCTACGAGGACAATATCCTCGATCTCCTGATGGAGAATCTGGGTCGCCTCCGGGCGGGAAACGCCACGCTGAAGAACGAGGTCGTATAGCGATTATCGCCAGAGGAGGCATTCTCCCGCTCCCCTGCTTCGAAACCCGGGGCCATTCTCCTGCGACGGCAAGCATAGGCTTTTCATGACGCAACTCTCCCCGGCTCTGGATCTTCTTCGCGCCGCCAAGATCGTGCCGATCATCCGTACGCCCTCGGCGCGTCACGCCGCCACGGCGGTGCAATGGCTCTACGACAGCGGGATCCGGATCTTCGAGATCACGCTCACCGTCCCCGACGCCGTCTCGCTGATCCGGGATCTGGCCAGCGATCCGGCCCTGCTGATCGGCGCCGGCACGGTCCCCGATGCGGCCGCCGCCGCGGCCTGTCTCTCGGCCGGCGCCCGCTTCATCGTGGCGCCCTGGGTCGATGGCGCGCTGAAGCGGCCTTGCGAGGAAGCCCAGGCGCTGCTGATGCTGGGCGCGCTGACGCCCAGCGAAGTGCGCGCCGCCCTTGCCGCCGGGGCCGGGGCGGTCAAGATCTTTCCCGCGGCTTCCGCCGGCGGGCCGGCCCATATCCGGGCGCTGCGCAGCGTGTTTCCGAAGGAGGTTTTCTGCCCCACCGGCGGCGTCGAGCCGGAGAACATCGCCGACTATCTGTCGGCCGGGGCCGATTTCGTCGGGATCGGCGGCGCCCTCGTCGCCGTCAAGCATATCCAAGCGGGCAATCGCGAGGCAATCCAGGCAGCGGCCCGCTCGGTCGCTGCTGCCGTTGGCGCCGCCACCGTCGCGCGGCCGTGAGCGTCGATCTGCTCTGCATGGGCGAGCCCATGCTGGAATACAGCCAGCTGCCCACCGATTCCGAGGGCCGGCGGCTCTATCTCGAAGGATTCGGCGGCGACACCTCCAACACCGCCATCGCCGCGGCGCGACAAGGCGCCAGCGTCGGCTATGTCACGGCGGTCGGCGAGGACAGGGGCGGCGATGAATTTCTGCAGCTCTGGCGGAACGAAGGCGTCGATACTTCAACCGTCATACGGCGCCCCGACCGGCCCACGGCGATCTATTTCGTCCTGCGCAAGGGCGATGGCCATGAATTCCTATTCCATCGCGCCGGCTCCGCCGCAGCATCCTATGGGCCGCCGGATCTTCCCCAAGCGGCAGTGGCCGGCGCCCGCATCTTCTATGCCTCCGGCATCAGTCAGGCTATTTCCGATTCGGCGGCGCAGGCGGTTTCCTTCGCCATCGATATCGCCCGGCAGGCAAATCTCGCCGTCGCCTATGACACCAACTACCGGGCCCGGCTCTGGCCGCCGGGGCGCGCGCGAGACGTGATCCATGAGGCGGTCCGCCGGGCACGCTATGTCTTCGTGAGCCAGGAGGATGGCGAGGCCTTGACGGAGATTCGACATCCCGATGCCCTGATCGATTTCTACCTGAGCCTCGGCCCGGAGATCGTCATCCTGAAGCAGGGTCGTGCCGGCGCCCTGCTCGCGACCGCGCAAGCCCGCCGGCACCTCCCGGCGCCGGCGGTGGCCGCGGTGGACAGCACCGGCGCCGGCGATGTGCTGGCCGGAGCCTTCCTGGCGCGCATCCTTGCCGGGGATGACCCGGAGAGCGCCGCTCGCTATGCCGTGACGGCGGCCGCCCTCTCGACGACGGGCTATGGCGCCGTCGCCCCCATACCGAGAGCCCCCGAGGTCATGTTATGGCTGGAGCGGCTCGGATGCTGAATCGAGCAACAAAATTTCTGTAAGCCTTGTAAATACTCAAATAATAAGCCATATCTGAGTCTGGATTTCTCTCCAGAAAAAGAAAAACAAATGGCCTTGCCGGCCCGTTTTTCTCTGCTGAATGCGAGGTTTGACGATTTTCTCTTCGCCTCGATCGGCGAGGAGGCCAGCGGCATGCCGCTGAGCGTCGCCTCGGTTCTGGCACGACTAGGAACCGACCCCTGGATCGAGGCAGGCCGGCTGGCCCGCTTGCCGCAAGCCAAGGCCACGGAAGCCCTGGCCGCGATGATCGCTCAGGTGCCGACGCCAGGCTGGCAGCCCTCGGAGATACCAGGCATCGTCGCGCGCCTC
>DATHQQ010000094.1:0-2003 GCA_035482595.1 Verrucomicrobiia bacterium | reverse complement strand
CAGAGACCGACCACCTCGAAGCCTGGGATGCGTGCATAGGCCAGGGCATGGGAAAGACCCATGCCACCCAGGCCGACCACCAAGACCCGCTGCTTGTTCATTCCTCAGTCCTCAGCCGCTGCTCGTCGCCACCATAGCCTGCTGCCGCTTTCGCGATAACCCCGCCGCTTTGGCGACAAGCCCTGCCGCGTTCAGGCCTATTGACATTCAAGGCACCTGCTATCCCAATCCGGACCTCGAATTCCGCCGGATTCCCGCCCTTGGCCCAACGTTATTCCGCCTTCGCCCTCGCCCGCCACGCCCTCGATCCCGATCTGCCCTGGCCCCGGGCCTGGCGCTCGCCGGCGCCCAAGGCCAGCTATGACGCGGTGATCATCGGGGGCGGCGGGCATGGGCTGGCCGCGGCCTATTATCTCGCCGCCAATCACGGCATGACCAATATCGCCGTGATCGAGCGCGGCTACGTCGGCTCCGGCAATATCGGGCGCAACACCACCATCGTGCGCTCGAACTACATGATCGATGGCAATACCCAGTTCTTCGAATTCTCCCTGAAGCTCTGGGAGGGGCTGTCCCACGCCCTCAACTTCAACGTCATGCTGTCGCAGCGCGGCCAATGCGTGCTCGCCCACGGGCCCTCCCAGCTCGATGTCCTGGCGCGCAAGGGCAATATCATGCGCCTCAACGGCATCGACGCCGAGCTCCTCGATCGCGGCGAGGTGATGAAGCTTCTGCCCTATCTCGATTTTTCGCCCGATGCCCGCTTTCCCATCTGGGGTGGGCTGCTGCAGGGCCGGGCCGGCACGGCGCGCCATGACGCGGTGGCCTGGGGCTACGCCCGGGCGGCGGATTCCCTCGGCGTCGACATCATCGAGAATTGCGAGGCCACGGGATTCATCATCCAGGACGGACGCTGCACCGGGATCGAGACGACCCGGGGCCGCATATTGGCGGCGCGCACCGCCATCGCGGTGGCCGGCCACAGCTCCCATGTCGCGGCCATGGCGGGGCTCAAGCTTCCGGTCGAGAGCCATATCCTCCAGGCCTTCGTCTCCGAGCCCATCAAGCCTCTGGTCCACCACGTCGTCTCCTTCGGGGCCGAGCTCTTCTATCTCTCGCAATCGGACAAGGGCGGGCTCGTCTTCGGCGGCCATATCGACGGCTTCAACACCTATACCCAGCGCGGCCAGTTTCCCAAGGTGCAGACGGTGGCGGAATGCGCCGTCGCCGTCATGCCCTGCGTCTCGCGCCTCAGGCTGCTGCGCCATTGGGGCGGGATCATGGATATGACCCCGGACGGCAGCCCCTTCATCGGCCGCACGCCGATCCGCAATCTCTATATCAACGGCGGCTGGTGCTATCAGGGCTTCAAGGCCGTCCCCGCCGGCGGCTGGACCCTGGCCCATACCATGGCCAGGGACGAGGAGCATGAGCTGAACCGCTGCTATTCCCTGGATCGCTTCGAAAAGGGTGGCGAACTCGACGACCATGGCAGCGGCAACTGGACCTGGAAGCAATAGCGATGCTGAGGATCAATTGCCCCTGCTGCGGCGAGCGCGACTATACGGAATTCCGCTATGGCGGCGATGCCGGCAAGCTGCGGCCCGCTTTTGGCACCGGCGATCTGAAGACCTGGCACGACCATGTCTTCCTGTTCGAGAATCCGAAGGGTTTGCATCGCGAATATTGGCAGCATGTGCTGGGCTGCCGGCAGTGGCTGGTGCTGGAGCGCGATACGGCGACCAATGAGGTGGGCCCCTCGCGCCCCGCCCGCGACAAGGCCCCCCCTGAAAAGACGGCGCCCCGATGACCCGCGCTCTCACCCGGCGTCTGCCCCAGGGCGGGCGCATTGATCGCAAGCGGCCCATCGCCTTCACTGTCGATGGCCGGCGCCTCGGGGGCTTCGCCGGCGACACTTTGGCCTCGGCCCTGATGGCGGCGGGCGTCACCTTGGTCGGGCGCAGCTTCAAGCTGCATCGCCCCCGGGGCCTGCTCTCCGCCGG
>DATHQQ010000093.1:0-7387 GCA_035482595.1 Verrucomicrobiia bacterium | reverse complement strand
CCTATCGGACCGTTCGAATCTGCAATGACGTCGGCAGCTCGGGCATCCTCGAAGGGGCGGTCGGCGACTACCCGGCCGTCAGCATGGCGCCGGGGGTCTGCAACGCGAATATGGCCTATACCAGCGACCATATAGAGGTGCACAACGTCTCGACCGGCACCATCACGGGCATCTACCAGTCCTCCGGCGGCAAACCGCTCAACCGCGGCGGCCGCTAGGCCCGGGCCTCAGCGCGTCCAACAAAGCTTCTCGCCGGCGCCAAGGCCGTCATCCGCGCAAAGCGTCGCGCCCGGCGAGCCAACCTGCAAGATTGCGGACATAGCGCTCGACGGACCGGCGCGCCTCGGGCGACCCCGCCAGCGCCGCACCCGGGGGCTCGTCGACGAAGCTCGGCGCGCCCATGGCCGGGTCCCAATTGTAATCGGCGAAATGATGGAAGGTTGATTGGGCGATGGCCGGTCCCCCCGCGGCCGAAGGCTCGAAGGCGACGGCGATGTTGAAGGGCCTGCCGCTCACCTTGCTGCGGCCGGTGGCGATCACCCGCGCCGTGGGGTCCTCGTCCGGCTTGCCGACCGCGCCTTCATGGGGGTGGCTGGGAAGATAGTGCAGGACGCCGCCGGGCGCGTCGGGATCGCGCAGCACCGGATGGGGCGATCCCTCGGGCCGGATCTCCTGATAGTCGCCATTGGCGCCGGAATGATAGTTGGGCCAGGAGATATGGGTCGTATAGGGATCGTCGATCCGCCGGCGGCCCGGATCGGGCTCGGGATTCTTCGAGTGGAAATGATGCGCCAGCCCGACCCCGCCCAAGGCGCAGACGGAGGAGCCCAGATCCATGTGATCGCGGGTGACCAGCAGCCCGCCGCTCCGGGCGCGGAATCGCGAGATCGCCTCGCAGTCCTGGAAGGTTAGACCATCCCCGACATCGACCGCGAACAGCCAGAGCTCGTCGAATTGCGATCGGTCGAGGGTGGAAAGAACCGAATCCGGCTGGCCGGGCGGATCGCGATCGCGCGCGGCGACGTCATAGAGGGGACGGCCCTCGCCGTCGGCGAGGTTCGCCAGATAGTCGCGCAACAGGCTGAAGCGGCCGATATGCCAGTCGTTCTCGGTGAAGGGAATGGTGGTCTGAAGCAGGATCTTGATCGGAGGGCGCATGGTCGAGGTCCAGAGCCGATGTCAATAGTAGCGCGGGATGGGCCCGTTATGCGGCGTCATCCGGTCCGAAAGATCCAGCATGACCTCATCCACATAGCACCAGCCCCAGCCCTCGGGCGGGTCGTAGCCTTCGATGATGGGATGGCGAGTGGCGTGGAAATGCTTGGTCGCATGCTTGTTCTTGGAATCATCGCAGCAGCCGACATGGCCGCAGCTCCGGCAGAGCCGCAGGTGAACCCACGTATCGCCCATCTTCAGGCATTCCTCGCAGCCCAGCGCGCTGGGCGTGACCTTGCGGATTTCCGTCAGATGGGTGCAGTCAGAAGACATGGCTCCAATCCTGGTCGCGATACGGGCCTCGGGATCGCTGATGATCGCACAGCATCGAGCTCCCCGCAGCCGGTTTGCGTTGGTTCAGGGGTCCGCCTTGCCATGGTTGGAAGCTTGTGCTCAGCCGCCGTCTCACACTCGATTTGTCGTTGCGGGTGATGGTTGGATCTGGGTTTGCGCCGGGCTTTGTACAAGACGCGCAATTCCGTTCGGCGCATTATTTGGTGGTGCTGATTTGTTCGAAAGCGTAGAGTCGCCGATAGCCATACTGACGTTGTGCAGGTAGCAGCGATTGGTCCCGAGCCATGTCGTTATCCTTCACCGCTCATGGTGCAATCTACGATCCAGCGAAGGATCTGATGCGCTTCAACGCCACCGATGGCTCATTGCTCGTGCCTTGCGGTGTGTCGAAGAATGCCCTTCTGGCGCTCGATCCGGAGCTGCCGCGGGAGGCGCGAATCATCGCGCGGCTGTACGAGCGGAATCGGCAGCGGATCGAAGCGATCGCGGACAAGAAATACCAGGCCCGTCGTCTCGAGAAGAGCGGGATGGTGATCGTTCATCTCAGCGACCTGCAATCCAAGGCGGGGGACAGTTGACGGCGATAGGACGCGGCAAGAAGCGGAATCAATCGCTCTCCACGATCTTGCCCCGATAGGCCAGCGCCACGAGCTCGTCGATGGCGGCGCGGTCGGGCGTCTCCGGTAGGCTCGATCGGCCAGTCAACACCTTCATTGCGCTCTGCCTGCAGCGCACGCTGTCCAAACTCCTCGACGATGCGCCGGGCGGTTTCGCGCGCGGTCCTGAGCGAGGCGGTGAAAGGGACGCTACGACCGCAGATCTTGCGGCTCGCGCCTTCAGCGCCCAGCGTAATCCGGCGGTGGGGTTTCGTCGGGGGCGAAGTCGAGCTCGATCTTGGCGCCGTTGGGATCGTGGAAGAAGACCTGCCAGACCTCCGATCCCGCCTGATGGATCACCTCATGCTCGATGCCCTTGGCCTTCAGCTTGGCCACCATTCCCGCGAGGTTCTTGGCGCTATAGGCCATATGATCGAAGACGCCGCCCTTGGGCGGCAGCGACTTGCGTCCGATCACATGCAGGATCGGCTGCTTGCCGGCATAGAACCAGATGCCGGGAAAGCTCATCGGCGGGCGATAGCCCTCCTTGAGGCCCAGGATCTCGGTATAGAAACTCCGCGTCGCCTCCAGATCCTTGGCCAGGATGGTGAAATGGTTCATGCCATGGACCTTCATGCCCGCCTCCGATTGCCAATGAGCTGCCACCGTCTCCCTATAGAAGCATCCCGCGGCGCGGCTGGCAAAAGAAGCTTCGCAGTGCCTGCGTCGCGCAGCCCTTGCCCGGCCTTTCCGAAATTGCGTAATCTATTCCGTAATTCTGGACAGGGGGCAGCATGTCGAGGATCGCGGCGGTCGAGGTCATCCCGGTCGCTTCACCGGGCCAGGCGCAGAACGATCTCGACGGCACCCTCGATACGGTCATCGTCCGCCTGACCGACGAGGAGGGCCGCACGGGCATCGGCGAGGCCGACGGGCCCCCCGACGTGATCAAGGCCTTCATCGAGATGCCGACGGCCCATCTCTGGAGCCGCAACGCCAGCGAGATCCTGCTGGGTGCCGATCCCGTCGAGACGGCCGGCCTCTGGCAGAAGCTCTATGACGGCACCTTCTGGCCGGGCCGGCGGGGCCTGGGCATCCATGCGATCTCCGCCATCGACATTGCCCTCCATGACCTCGCCGGCAAGGCCCTCGGCCTGCCGGCCTATAAGCTCATGGGCGGCGCGCGGCGCGAGCGGCTACGGCCCTATTGCACCATCTATCCCGGCCTCTCCCAGGGAAGGCCGGTCTCAGCCCTCATGACCGAGATCGGGCGGCAGTTCGAGGCGGCGCTCGCGACCGGCTTTCGCGCCGTCAAGATGGAGGTGCTGTTCTACGATCTGGTCACCGATGCCGAACTCGTCGGGCTGATCAAGCAAGGCCGGCGGATGCTGGGCGACGGCATCCTCATGGCGCTCGACTTCGGCTATCGCTGGTCGAGCTGGCATGACGCCAAATGGGTCCTGGACCGTGTGGCCGATTGCGACATCTATTTCGCCGAGGCGACGCTCCAGCATGACGATCTGGCCGGCCATGCGCGGCTCGCGGCCCAGAGCGCGATCCGGATCTGCGGCGCCGAGGCCGCGGCCACCCGCTTCGAGATCCGCGAATGGCTGGAGCGCGGCGGCGTCGCCGTGGTGCAGCCCAATATCGGGCGGGGCGGCGGGCTGACGGAGATCCGCCGCATCGCCGATCTCTGCGAGCTCCACGGCGCCCAGGTCATTCCCCATGGCTGGAAGACCGGCATCACCTCGGCCGTCGGGCGCCATTTCCAGGCCGCCTGTCCCGCCGCGCCCCTGTTCGAATATATCTCGCCCCAGGTCTTCGACAGCCCGCTCCGGCGCGAGCTGGTCTCGCCGGAGCCGGTCATCGTGGACGGCTTCATGGAGCTGCCGACGGCGCCCGGCCTGGGAATCGAGCTCAACGAGGAGCTGGTCGAGCGCTGGCGCACGGATCGGCGATAGGAAGAGGGCGGCAGGAGGAAGAGCGGCATGGCAAGTCCCGCGACGGCCAGGGAGGCGACGCCCAAGGACGCAGCAGAGGAGTCCGCCGGAGATCCCGGCGGCTCGCGCAGCGTGCGCCGTGCCTTCGACATATTGGAGCTGATGCTGGCCCGGGGCGAGGCGCTCAGCGTGGCCGAGATCGTGGCCGAGCTGAAGATCCCGAAATCCACCGCCTATGAGCTCGTCCGCAGCCTGAGCGAGGGCGGCTATATCGAGCGCGCGGGCAAGGCCGGGGGTCTCTTCCTGGGCCGCAAGCTGTTCGAGCTCGGCATGGCCTATCGCAGCAAGATCGATCTGCTGAAGGACGGTAGCCAGATCGTCGAGGAACTGCGCGACCAGGTAGGCGAGACGGTCCAGCTCTCGGTCATGGAGAACGACATGATGCTGGTGCTGGTGAAGGAGGAAGGCAGCCAGTCGATCCGCATCATCAGCCGCATCGGCTCGCGCGTGCCGGTCAATTGGGCCGCAGCCGGCCGCCTCCTCGTCTCCGACCTCGGCGATGAGGCGCTGCGCGATCTGCTGCAACGGACCACCCGGCCCTCGCCGACGGGCCAGGCGGTGACGGATATTTCCAAGCTCATGGGACAGATCCGCCGCTTCCGCAAGCAGGGCTACGGCATCGAGATCAACGAAGCCAACGCTCATGCCGGCTGCGTCGCCGCCCCCATCATCGATGCCGCGGGCCACTGCGTCGCCGCCATCAGCGTGGTGGCGCCGGAGCAGCGCCTGGGCCGCCCCGACCGCGAGCGCTTGATCGCCGCGGTCTGCGAAGCCGCCGGCCGCCTCTCGCGGCGGCTCGGTCATGCATAACTCGGGGCCACGATAAGTCATACTTTTGTAGCGGCCGGTTTCTTGACTTGGCCAAACCAACGCGGTTAGTCTTTCGTTCTAAATAACCGAACTGTCGTCCAGCATTTCGGAAAATACGATCGGGGATGCGCGTGGGAACCCGCGCAAAGCCAACAAGGGAGGCTACACAATGAAAATATCGACTTGGGTATCGGCGATTGCGCTCGCCGGCGCCGCGACGCTCGCCGGTTCGCCGGTCTGGGCCGCCGCGGGCGACAATTGCGTGAAGATCCTGGGCTATGAGTGGAGCGGCGAGAAGCAGTCGATGGATCCCGCCGACATGCACTCCGGCGACGATGCCTATCACACCTTCGCCGTCTACAACCGCCTGGTCGATGTCGACGACAATTTCAAGGTCCTGCCGGAGCTGGCGACCGACTGGTCGGTGTCGGATGACGGGCTGACCTGGACTTTCCATCTGCGCAAGGGCGTGAAGTTCCACAGCGGCAAGGATTTCACTTCCGCCGATGCGGTCTATACCTTCAAGCGCCTGCTCGATCCGAAGCTCGGCAGCGGCGCGCAGGCGGTGCTGGCCTTCCTCGATTCCGACGGCATCAAGGCGCCCGATCCCTATACGATCACCTTCACCACCAAGAAGCCGGTGGTCGAGCTGCCCGTCCTGATCACGAATAAATTCACCAATATCGTGCCGGACGGGGCGACCCATGAGGCGCTGATTCTGCATGAGGACGGCACCGGTCCCTTCATGCAGGAGCAGTTCACCCCCAACGCGCCCGTGCGCATCCTGAAGAAGAACCCGAACTACTGGGATGCGGGCAAGCCCAAGGCCGAATGCCTGCGCATCACCGTGGCGCAGGAGGCCGTGGCCGCCGTCAGCGCCATCAAGTCGGGCCAGGTCGATCTCGTTCTCAACGTCGATCCCTCGGTGATCGGCGCTCTCAAGGACGATCCGAATGTGACGCTGCTGCAGACGGCCGCCTCGAACTCCATGACCGTCTCCATGTGGATCGACACCAAGCCCTTCGACAATCCGAAGGTGCGCGAAGCGCTGAAGGCCGGTGTCGACCGCCAGGCGATGGTCGATACCGTGCTGCTGGGCTATGGCGAGACGGGTGCCGACAGCCCCGTCCCCGTCGCCAATCCGGCCTCCTACACGCCGGCGGCGCCGAAGCAGGATGTCGCCAAGGCCAAGCAGCTTCTGACCGAGGCGGGCTATCCCGACGGGCTGAAGTTCGACCTCTACACCGCCGAGGGCGTCCCCGGCATGGTCCGCATGGCCCAGGTCTTCGCCGAGCAGGAGAAGGCGGCCGGCTTCGACATCAATGTCGTCGTCACCCCGGCCGACAGCTTCTGGGACGATGTCTGGCTGAAGAAGCCGATCGTGACCTCGGCCTGGTCGATGCGTCCGCCCGGAGAGGGGCTGGCCGTTGCCTATGTCGAGACCGCGAAATGGCCCGAGACCCATTGGCGGCGCCCGGACTATGACGCCCTGCTGCTGAAGGCCAATACCACGGTCGATGCGGCGGAGCGGACCAAGCTCTACCAGGAGGCGGGCAAGATGCTGGCCGACGAGGGCGGTCTCATCCTGCCGATGTTCGTCCATCAGGTGCTGGCGGAGCGAAAGGCCTGCACCGGCTACACGCCGCGGGCCCAGAACTTCAACCTGAACTTCGAAGACATCAGCTGCCAATAGGCGGCTGACGAAGCCAAGTCGTCCCGGGAGCTGTCAGGCTCCCGGGACGATTTCTTCATGGGGCTCGATCGACGGATATGCAGATCCTGCGCCTGGTCATCGAACGGGTCCTGCTCTCGCTCCTGACCCTGCTGATCGTCTCCCTCATCATCTTCTCCATGCTGGAGATCCTGCCGGGGGATGTGGCGACCCGCATTCTGGGCCGCGACGCCACGCCCGAGACCCTGGCGGTCCTGCGGGCGCGCCTGCATCTCGATACCCCCGCGCTCCTGCGCTATGTGCAATGGCTGGGGAACCTGGTGACGGGCCATCTCGGCCACTCCCTGGTCAGCGACCGGCTCATCACCACCATCCTGGCCCCGCGGATCCTGAACACGGTGCTGCTCTCGATCTATGCCTTCATCCTCTACATCCCCCTGACGGCGATCCCGGCGATGATCCAGGCGGTGCGCCGCGACGGCGCGATCGACCACGGCTTCTCGGTCATCACGCTGGTGCTGCTCTCCATGCCGGATTTCCTGCTCGGCACCATCCTTCTCATCCTCTTCGTCATCATGGTCCCCATCCTGCCGGCCATGTCCCTGGTCGACGAAACCTCCGGCGTCGGCGAATACATGCGGGCCATGACCTTGCCGGCGGTCACCCTGGCCATCGTCATGGCGGTCTATGCCGTGCGAATGCTGCGCGACAATCTGATCGAGGTGCTGGACTCGGACTATGTCCGGATGGCCGAGCTCAAGGGCCTGCCGCGGCATGCCGTGCTGCTGCGCCATGCGCTG
>DATHQQ010000092.1:0-4761 GCA_035482595.1 Verrucomicrobiia bacterium | reverse complement strand
ACAGCCGGTCGATCGCCCGCGACACATCGCGTTCGCGCAAGCTGTCGGAGACATGGACCAGACGGGTGTGGAAGACGAAGGCCTCGGCCTCGCGGAAGGCATCGACCACGCCATGGATGAAGCGCAGGAAAAAGGCGGTGTAGAGGCTCATGGAGCCCGAGGCATCGAGCAAGATGACCAGGCGCAAGGGCTTGGGCTTCCGGCGGCGCCAGACGAGGTCCAGCGGCGTTCCGCCATGGGAGACGCTGCGGTGAATGGTCCGGCGCAGATCCAGCCGCCGGCCGTGGCGCCGCGCCCGCGTTCGCCGCACGAGCCGCGCCCGCATCTTGCGCGCCAGGCGCTCGGCCAGCTCATGAGCCTCGGCCACCTCGTCGGGATCGGCGATGCGGCGCACATCGACGCGCCCCAGGCTCTCGGCCCGGGTCGCCCCGCCGCGCCGGCCTCGTCCGTCGGCCGGGCTCTCGCCCTCTGGTCCCTCGCCGCGCTCGACATGATCCGGCTGTCCGGCGATGTCATTCCCGGCCATGGGCGAGGGCAGGCGCCGCTGCGGCCGGCTGCCGTCCGAGGCCGTGCCGGAGAGCATCTGCCGCCGGCGCAGACCGCGGCCCAGCCAAAAGGCCTGGAAGATTTCGTCGAAGCGCTCCCAGTCGGAGCGGGTCGCCGAGAACAACGCCTTGAGGGCCGCCTGCAGGGTCGCGGGCCGCGACGCCAGGGGCGATGCGAGGATCGCGAGCGCATCGCCGGTCTCCTTCAGGCCGAGGGCGAAACCGTTGTCCCGCAGCGTTCGCACGAAGCCGGCAAGCTGGCGGCGCAACCCGTCGCCGATGTTCTCCGGGGTGGGGATGGCGGGGGCGGCCGGCATGCCCGCCTCACGCCACCTTGCCGAGGAGGCGGTCCACCACCTCACGGCCGATGCGGGCCCGGTCCTCATGGGTCTTCAGCAGGCAGACCAGGGTCTCATGCACGGCCTCGGGTGCCTGGCGCATATCGGCAACGCCGAGCCCGGCGAGCGTCGCCGCCCAGTCCAGCGTCTCGGCGACGCCGGGCAGCTTGCGCAGATCCTCCTTGCGGATCGCCGTCACCATGCGCGCGACCTGAAGCGCCAGCGAGGCATCGATCCCCGGCTGGCGAACCTGGATGATTCGCGCCTCGCGATCGACATCGGGGAAATCGACATAGTGATAGAGGCAGCGCCGGCGGAGCGCATCGGAGAGCTCGCGCGTGCCGTTGGAGGTCAGCACCACCCGCGGGATCGTGCGCGCGGTCACGGTGCCGAGCTCGGGGATGCTGATCTGGAAATCGGAGAGGATCTCCAGCAGGAAGGCCTCGAACTCCTCATCGGCCCGGTCGACCTCGTCGATCAGCAGCACCGGCGCCCGCTCGCGCCGGATCGCCGCCAGAAGCGGGCGCTCCAGCAGATATTTCTCCGAGAACACATGCTCCTCGATGGCATCGGCATTCTCGCCGCTGCCTTCGCGCGCCTTGATGGCGAGGAGCTGGCGCTGGTAGTTCCACTCGTAGAGGGCGGCGTTCTGATCCAGCCCCTCATAGCATTGCAGGCGGATCAGCTCGGTCTCGTGGACCAGCGCCAGGGCCTTGGCGACCTCCGTCTTGCCGACGCCGGCTTCGCCTTCCAGCAGCAAAGGGCGCCTGAGGAAATCCATCAGCCAGAGCGCCATGGCCAGTTCGCGATCGGCGACATAGCCGGCGGCTTCCAGCCGCGTGGCGATCTCCTCGCGCGTCAGGGTCATGGCGTGCCGCGCGGCCGCCTTCTAGGCATGCAGCCCCAACTTCTCGGCCACGGTCCAGGTGCGCCAATTGTCGTGGGGCATGGCGATATGGGGCGAGCCCAGGAACATGAAGGCGTCGTTGACCGCATTGGCGAAGCAGGGCACCCCGCCGACATTCGGGCTCTCGCCCACGCCCTTGGCGCCGATGGGATGATGGGGCGAGGGGGTCGTGGTCCAGTCGGTCTCCCAATGCGGAGTCTCGACGGCGGTCGGCATGAAATAATCCATGAAGGACGGCCCCGTCACATTGCCGTCGGCGTCGTAGCGGATCTCCTGGCCCATGGCGATGGCGAAGGCCTCCGTCAACCCGCCATGGATCTGGCCTTCGATGATCATCGGGTTGATGCGGGTCCCGCAATCGTCGAGGGCATAGAAGCGCCGAGTCTTGACCACGCCGGTATCGACGTCGACGTTCAGCACGCAGACATAGGCGCCGAAGGGATAGGTCATGTTCGGCGGGTCGTAGTAATTGACCGCCTCCAGCCCCGGCTCCATGCCGGGCGGCACCCGGTTATAGGCCGCCCAGGCGATCTCCTTCATGGTCTTGAAACGCTCCGGATTGCCCTTCACGGCGAAGCGGTCGACATCCCATTCAAGATCGTATTCCGAGACCTCGAGGAGATGAGCCGCAATCATCTGGGCCTTGGCCCGGATCTTGCGCGCGGCCATGGCCGTGGCCGCCCCGCCCGTCGGCGTCGAGCGCGAGCCATAGGTGCCGAGGCCATAGGGGGCGGTATCGGTATTGCCCTCCTCGATGGAGATGTCGTCGGCGGCGATGCCGAGCTCGCTGGCGATGATCTGGGCATAGGTCGTCTCATGACCCTGGCCCTGGGATTTGGTTCCCATGCGGGCGATGACCGCGCCCGTCGGGTGGATGCGGATCTCGGCCGAATCGAACATGGCGATGCCCAGGATGTCGCAATTGCGCGACGGGCCGGCGCCGACGATCTCGGTGAAGAAGGCAAGGCCGATGCCCATGAGGTCGCGGGTCTCGCCGCGCTTGAAGGCGGCGCGCTTGGCTTTCTGCTCCTCGCGCAAGGCCTTGTAGCCCACCGTCTCCAGGGCCTTGTTCATGGCCATGTGGTAGTCGCCGGAATCATATTCCCAGCCCAGCGCCGACTGATAGGGGAACTGCTCGCGCCGCACGAAGTTCTTGAGGCGCAGCTCGGCCGGATCCATGCCCAGCTTCTGGGCCAGGATGTCCATGGCCCGCTCGATGCAATAGGCCGCCTCGGTGACGCGGAAGGAGCAGCGATAGGCCACGCCCCCCGGCGCCTTGTTGGTATAGACCCCGTCCACCGCCACATGGGCGACGGGAAAGTCGTAGGAGCCCGTGACGATATTGAAGAATCCCGCCGGCCATTTCGTCGGATCGGCGCAGGAATCGAAGGCGCCGTGATCGGCCAGCACGTGGACGCGCAAGCCCGTCACGCGGCCATCCTTGGTCGCGGCGAGCTCCGTCGTCATATGGTAGTCGCGCGCGAAAGCGGTGGTGGAGAGATTCTCGATCCGGTCCTCGACCCATTTCACCGGCCGCCCGGTCACGATGGAGGCCACCACCGAGCAGATATAGCCGGGATAGGCGCCCACCTTGTTGCCGAAGCCCCCGCCGATGTCGGGCGCGATGACATGGATCTTGTGCTCGGGAATCTTGGAGATCAGCGAAGCCACGGTGCGGATGACATGGGGCGCCTGGAAGGTGCCCCAGAGCGTCAGCTCGCCCTTGATCTTGTCGAAGGAGGCGACGCATTGGCAGGTCTCCAACGGGGCGGGGTGGACCCGTTGATACGAGATCAGCTCCTTGATCGAGACCTCGGCCTTCTGGAAGGCGGCGTCCGTCGCCTCACGGTCGCCGATCTCCCAATTGAAGATGTGGTTGTAATGGCTGCGCTTGCCATGGGCGCCCTCCATCTTGTCCTTGATGTCCTCGCGCAGTAGCGGCGCGTCGGCCGCCATGGCTTTGAAGGGGTCCACCAGCACGGGCAAGGCCTCGTACTCCACCTCCACCAGTTCGACCGCATCGGCGGCGGTATAGCGGTCCTCGGCGATGACGAAGGCGACCTCCTGGTTCTGGAACAGGACCTTCTCCTCCGCCAGCACGGCCTGGACGTCGCCGGCCAGGGTCGGCATGTAGTGGAGGCCCAGCGGCTTCAGCTCGGCGGCGGTCAGCACGGCGATGACGCCGGGGAGTGCTGCCGCCTTGGAGGCATCGATCTTCTTGATCCGCGCATGACCATAGGGCGAGCGCACGAAATCGCCGTAGAGCGTGCCGGGCAGCTTCAGATCGTCGACGTAATTGCCCTTGCCCTGGACGAAGCGGATGTCCTCGACGCGCTTGCGCTTGCAGCCCATGCCTTGCAGGCGCTCGATGCGTTCCTCGCGGGTGGGCGGTGCGATCTCGTTCATTCGGCAGCCTCCTGCAGCGGCCGGCCGGAAAGCTTGGCCGCCGCGAATTGAATCGCCTTGACGATGTTCTGATAGCCGGTGCAACGGCAGAGATTGCCTGCGATGCCGAAGCGGATCTCCGCCTCGCTCGGGTTCGGGTTCTCCTGCAGCAGCCGATAGGCCCGTGTGATCATGCCCGGGGTGCAGAAGCCGCATTGCAGGCCATGCATTTCGCGGAAGCCCTCCTGCAGCGCATGGAGCGCGCCGTCGGCAGCCGCGATGCCCTCGATGGTGAGGACCTCGGCGCCCTCCGCCTGAACCGCGAAGATTGTGCAGGATTTGACCGAGCGGCCGTCGACATCGACGGTGCAGGCCCCGCAATGGCTGGTGTCGCAGCCGATATGAGGCCCGGTCAGATTGAGCTCCTCGCGCAGGAAATGGATCAGAAGGGTGCGCGGCTCGACCAGTGCTTCCACCGGCTTGCCGTTCACCTTCATCGCGATCTGGGTCTTTGCCATATGCTGTCTCCCCTCAAGACGCGCGCGCTTTGGCGGCCGCCAAAGCGCGGGCCGTCATGACCCCGGCC
>DATHQQ010000091.1:0-7227 GCA_035482595.1 Verrucomicrobiia bacterium | reverse complement strand
CTCAAGCGCGGCCTCGCGGGCACGGCCCTGGTGGCCGGCAGCAGCATCTTCGCACCGCGGATCCTCCGCGCGGCGGGCGGCTCGATCACCATCGGCAGCTTCCAGGACAATGCGATGGTGCCGTTCCGCGACTACTTCGTCAAAGAATTCGCCAGCAAGACCGGCATCGCCGTCAACTACAACGAGACGAACTACGATACCTGGTACCAGAACTGCAAGAACGACGGCCTCAACAAGACCGGCGCCTACGACATCTATGTGATGGACGACAACTGGGTGCCGGAGTTCGCGGCCGGCAAGATCGTCCAGAGCCTCGATCAGCTCGGCCTCAAGGCCAATCCGGACATCCTGCCCGCGGGTCTCAACATGGGCATGTGGCCGCCGGTATCCGGCCCGCGCATGAAGGACTTCGCCGGTGCGAAGCCCGAGCTCTATGCGCTGGTCATCATCGACGACGTCGAGATCCTCTACTACAACAAGGACCATTTCCCGACGCCGCCCGTGACCTGGGACGACATCTACGCCGTCGCCAAGACGACCAAGGCGCCGGACATGTACGGCTGGTCGCCCCGCGGCGTGAAGGGCAATCCGATCGTGCAGACCTATCTGCCGCTGCTGAATTCCTATGGCGGCAATTTCGTGAACAACGATTGGACGCCGGGCTTCGCAGGACCGGAAGGCGTGGGCGCGCTCTCCCGCCTGTTCAGCTTCATTCCCTACATGCCCGAGGGCGTGGTGGAATACGACACCGACCAAGAAGTGCAGCTGATGCTCGAGGGCAAATGCACGGCGCTGACCGAGTACACCGGTACCGCCCAGCGGGTCGACGATCCGGCGTCGTCCAAGGTCGTGGGCAAGATCGACATGGCCGCGACGCCGAAGCAGGTGAGATCCGGGCCCGCGATCGGAACCTTCATCGCCGGGATCGCGTCGGGCGCCAAGAATCCGGAAGGCGCGGTGCAGTTCCTGGAATGGTTCACCTCGGGCGAAACCCAGCTCGAGTTCGCCCGGAAGTACGGCGGTGCGGCGGTGACGGGTACGGCGCTCCACGATCCGGAGGCCGTGAAGAACCACCGCTGGCTGCCGGCGATCGCCGATGCCGTGAACAACTCGGTGGAGAAGCCGAGGACACCGGACGAGCCGAAGATGGAAGACATCCTCGGCACCGCCCTCAACCAGGCGCTCGTGGAGGCCATCGCGGCAAAGTCGAACTACGACGCGATCGCGCAGAAGCATCTCTCGGCCGCCGCGGACGAGACCACCGCCTACCTGAAGCAGCAGGGAGGTTATTTCTAGGCCTTGACCCTCGCCGCCAAAATCGGCGAGGCCAAGATCGTCGAGGAACGCGAGAGCAGGGTACGGCGGCTGCGCGCGGCCGCCGTGCCCTATCTCCTGCTCCTGCCGGCGGTTCTGGCTCTCGTCGCCGTCTCGCTCTACCCGACCTTGGACGGCATCCGGGCGAGCCTGCACAGGTTCCGCTACGGGCGCGACATGGGCTTTGCGGGCGGGGACAACTTCGCCATCGTCTACGGCGACGCCGTCTTCTGGCAGGCGATCCTGACCACGGCGATGTTCGTCGTCCTCGTCGTTGCGATCGAGACCCTGCTCGGCCTGCTGCTGGCGCTTCTCGTGGCGCGCGAACTGCGCTATGCCGGCCTCATCCGCGTCATGCTGATCCTGCCGATGACGATCGCGCCCGTCGTCGTCGGCGTCATCTGGCGGTTGCTCTACGCCTCCGACATCGGCATCGTCGATCCTCTCTTCCAGGCGCTGGGGTTCGGCGCGCCGCATGTGCTGGCCCATCCGGTCACCGCATTTCTGGGCTTGGTGGCCGTCGACGTCTGGGAATGGACCCCGCTGCTCTTCCTCATCATCCTCGCCGGCCTGCAATCGATGCCGCAGGATCCGATCGAGGCGGCCCGGGTCGACGGGGCCAGCGCCTTGCAGACCTTCTTCCACCATACCCTGCCGCTGCTTCGCCCCGTTCTGCTGGTCGCCGTCGTGCTGCGCACGATCGATGCGGTCGGCACCTTCGACCAGATCTTCGTCCTCACCAAGGGCGGGCCAGGCACCGCGACCCAGCTGATATCCATCTACGCCTACAACACCGCCTTCCTGTTCAATCAGTACGGCAGGGCTATGGCGATGCTGATCGGCGTGCTCGCCTTCCTGATCGTCCTGATGACGGCCGCCGTGCGGCTGATGCGGCGCGCCTCGGAGAAGATCGAGTGACCCTTCGCGAACGCCTCGGCCTGGCTTTGGTGTATCTCGCGCTCGGCGCGGCGATCCTGCTCGCGCTCTTCCCCTTCTGGTGGATGATCGCCACATCCTTCAAGCGTCCGGTCGACATCTTCTCGGGCGTGGCGCTCTGGCCGCAGCAGATCACCCTCGACAACTACGACCGTCTCTTCAACGACTACCACTTCGGCTATTTCCTCCTGAACAGCGTGGTCGTGGTGGCCGCCGCGGTCACGGTAAGCCTCGTCCTGGGCACGCTCGCCGCCTACGCCTTGGCCCGGTTTCGCCTGCATTACGGCGTCGGCAAGATGGCCCTATATCTGGTTCTGCTCGTCAGGATGCTCCCGGGCATCATGCTCTGCGTCCCGCTCTATATCGTGCTGGCGACATGGGGTCTCCTGAACACGCGCCTCGGGCTGATCCTGATCTATGCCGGGCTCAATACCAGCTTCGTCGTCTGGATGATGCAGAGCTTCCTGGAGGAGATCCCGCGCGACATCGAGGAGGCGGCCATGGTCGACGGGGATTCGCGGCTGACGGCGCTGCGCCGAATCGTCATCCCGCTCGCCGCACCCGGCCTGATCGCCACCGCCATCTTCAGCGTGATCACCACCTACAATGACTTCATCATCGCGCTGACCTTGACCTCGACCCCCGCCGCGCAGACCATTCCCGTCGGCGTCTCGACCCTGATCGGCAAGATCGAGATACAATGGGGCCCGATGGCCGCGGCGGGCGTCGTGGGTGCCCTGCCGATCGTGATCTTCGCCCTCATCGTGCAGCGCAATTTCGTGCGCGGGCTGACGTTGGGGGCGGTAAAGTAAGGCTTGGGGGCGCGGTAGATTGAATTTGGCCCAGCAGCGAGGCATCGAGACATGACCATGGTCCGCGCCGCCGTCACCGAGAGACCCGGACGCATCGCGCTGCATGAATTCGCCATGCCGGATCCGGAACCCGGCGCCGTCGTCATGAAGGTGCACTATTCCGGCATCTGCGGTACCGACAAGCACACCTTTCGGGGCGAGAGCAAGCAATATGCCGGCACGCCGCACGAGCGGGATCTGACATATCCGCTGATCTGCGGCCATGAGAATGTCGGCGAGGTGGTGGCGCTGGGCGGCAAGGTGCTGGACAGCGAAGGCCAGCCGCTCAAGATCGGCGACCGCATCGTGCCGGGCGCCAATGTCGCCTGCGGGGCCTGCCATTTCTGCCGCAACGACTACCCCTATTACATGTGCGAGAACCTGCAGGACTACGGCAACAGCCTCCACTGCGGCGAGGCGCCCCATCTCTTCGGCGGCTGGGCGGAGCATATGTATCTGCTGCCGGGATCGAAGCTCTTCCGGGTGCCGGACGAGCTCCCCGATCACGTCGCGGTGCTGACGGAGATCATGTCGGTGACCCATGGCGTGGAAACGGCGCAGAGCCTGCTCGGCCTCATCGGGGGCAGCCGCTTCGGACAGACCATCGCCGTGCTGGGCGTAGGCCCGCTGGGCCTCTGCCACCTGATCAAGGCGAAGCTGCTGGGCGCTGGAAAGCTGATCGCCACCGACCGCTTCCCCTCGCGGCTCCGCATGGCCGAGGCCTTCGGTGCCAGCCTGACCATGACGGTCGACGACACGGAGCCCGCGGAGAGGATCGCGCGCGCCCGCGCGCATAGCGGGGGCATCGGTCCCGATATCGTGCTGGATTGCAGCGGCTTCCCCGAGACCTTCGTCGAGGCGATCCGGATGGTCCGGGTCGGCGGGGTTGTCGTGGAGGCCGGGACCTTCGTCGACATGGGACCCGTCGCCATCAATCCCAATTCGGACATCTGCACCAAGAATGTCAGCGTCATCGGCGTCGGCGGCGAGACTGCGACGGCCTATCTTCCCTCAATGCGGCTGATGGCCGCCAACCTCGACCGCTTGCCCTTCGACCGCATCGTCAGCCACCGCATGCCCCTGGAGCGCGCGCAGGAGGGGCTCGAGCTGTCGCAAACCGACAGCGCCATGAAGGTGGTGATGGCGCCGAACGGCGCGGCGGTCTGACGGCGAGGGCAGCGGCGCCCCCTGCTTCCGGGACCTGGATCATTGCATTTGTAACCCGGCGTCCCCCGGCGTCATTTGGCTGTAGCGGCGCTCATCCATTATTCTGTGGCGGCCCGTCGGGGCGGCCCGTCGCGCCGGGCGACGAAGGGCGTCTCGCGGGGGAGTTCGCAGCCTTGAAAACGGGTGAAAGATCGGTCTCGGTCGACATCATGGGATCCCGCATGACCGCGCTCGACGCCGGGGAGGGCGAGGTCGTGGTGCTGGGCTCCAGCTTCCTCTGGGATGCCGAGATGTGGCGGCCGCAGATCGATGCGCTGTCGCAGCATTACCGCGTGGTCGTGCCACATCTCTGGGGCCATGGCGGCTCCGGCCCCATGCCGCCGGCCACCAAGGATCTGCGCGATCTCGCGCGCCAGAATCTGGCGCTGCTCGACCATCTGGGCATCGAGCGCTTCGGCATGGTCGGGCTCTCGGTCGGCGGGATGTGGGGGGCGGAGCTCGCCTTGCTCGTGCCGGAGCAGGTCACGGCGCTGGCCCTGCTCGATACCTTCCTCGGCGCCGAGCCACCGCCCAGCCGTGCCCGCTATTTCGCGGTTCTCGATGCCGTCGCGGCCAGCCGGTCGCTTCCCGATGCGGTGCTGGATGGGATCGTGCCGCTGTTCTTCTCGCCCAATGTCCAGGCGACGGCGCCGGAGCTGCCGGCGAAGTTTCGGGCCAGGCTGAAGGAATGGGACCGCGACCGGCTCGTCGACGCCGTCGTGCCTCTTGGCCGGCTGATCTTCGGCCGGCGGGATGCGCTGGCCGACCTCGCCCGCCTCACCCTGCCCGCCGTGGTCATGACGGGGGAGAAGGACATCCCCCGGCCCGTGACGGAAGGCCGCCAGATGGCAACGGCCATGGGCTGCCCCTTCATCGAGCTGCCGGGCGCCGGGCATATCTCCTCGCTCGAGACACCAGGCGCCGTGACCGACCATCTGCTCGCCTTCCTGGCAGAGGCCCTGCCAAAGCTGCCCGCGCCGGCGGAAAGGCCGCTCGGGCCGGAGGACCCTATCCCGGAAATCGAAGAATGAGCTCTCCGTGAGGCAGGCCCGCAAGAAGCGGTTGCATGTCAGGATCCATGATCCTAGAATGGGACCGGTTGCATAAGACAATCGGATAGGAAGGGCCGCCACCCTCCGTTCATGTCGTGACAGGGGAAACAACCATGTCTCTCACGCTCCATTTCCACCCGCTCTCCTCCTTCTGCCAGAAGGCGCTCATCGCCCTCTACGAGAACGACATCCCCTTCGAGCCCCATATCGTGAACCTCATGGACGCGGCGGAGAGCACAGCCCTCAAGAAGCTGTGGCCCGTCGGCAAGTTTCCGGTGCTGCGGGACGAGGCGAGGGATCGGACCGTCCCGGAATCCAGCATCATCATCGAATATCTGGCGCAGCACTATCCGGGCAGGTCCAAGCTCGTGCCGGTGGATGACGATCTCGCCCGCAGGACGCGCCTCAGCGACCGCTTCTTCGATCTCTATGTGAACGTGCCGGTGGGCAAGGTGGTGACCGACAGGCTGCGCCCGGCGGGAAAGAACGATCCCCTCGGCGTGGCGGAGGCGAAGGCGCTGCTGACGACCTCCCTCGCCATGATCGAGGGGGATATGGCGGGCAAGGCGGATATGGCGGGCAAGACTTGGGCCATGGGCGAGGCCTTCACCATGGCCGATTGCGCCGCCGCACCGGCCCTGTTCTACGCCAATATCGTGATGCCCTTTGCCGAGACCCACAAGAACGCCGCGGCCTATCTCGGCCGCCTGAAGGCCCGCCCGTCCTATGCCCGCGTGCTCAAGGAAGCCGAGCCCTATCTGGCGATGATGCCGAAATAAGGATCGCCCTCGACCAGAAGCCGCCTCGCGGGAAGCAGCCGGAACGGGCCAAACGAGATCGCGTGTCCGTCCATGGGGCAGGTCCCGAATTCACGCGCTTTTACCAAATTATACTTGATCAGGCGAGTGCGAGGCCCCCACTGGTAGAGCATTCGCCCTTACCAGGGGCGGAAGCTCATTTTTTACCGCCTCATACGGATTTTTACCGGACGGGGCGCCCGAGAACCGCCATCTCCGTCATCATGCAACCCTTGAAGAAAACGGACATGCCGAGAACGGTGGCTGACCAGTTTGCCGAAACCCTCGCTGCCGCTGGTATCGGGCGCATCCACGTTATCGTCGGGGACGGCCTGAATGGCCTGACCGACGATCGGAACGAGTTGTCGCAGCTCGAGCCATCACCCCCGCAACTGCGCCGAGCCTCGTCTGCGAAGGCGACCAGCGACGACATGGCGGCGGCCGATGTCCGCGGGGATCCCATGGGCGGCCGAGCGCCGCCGATGCAGGACCGCCCCCCGGCCAATGACCGCGGCGGGGATTCGGCGCGGGAAAGCGGAGATCATCATCTTGGTGAGGACCGCAAACGCGCGCGCCCATTTTGGATCGCTTCGATATTCGCGGCCAAGACCACCGCCGCGGGCCTTCTCGCCCTGCTCGTTGCCTTCACCTTCAACCTCGATCAGCCGTATTGGGCACTGCTCACCGTTTTCATCGTCTCGCAGCCGCAGCAGAGCGGGCTCGTCCTGGCGAAGAGCTTCTACCGCATTATCGGGACGGTGATCGGCGCAGCCGTCGCACTGCTTCTCGTCGGCCTCTGCGCCCAGGAGCGCGTCCTCTTCCTCGGCGGTCTTGCCCTCTGGATCGGTCTTTGCACCTTTGGCTCCCAATACGCCAGGAACTGGGCCGCTTATAGTTTCGTCCTTTCCGGATACACCGTGGCCATCGTCGGCATTCCGGGCGCGCTCGACGCCGGGAACGCTTTTATAATCGCCGTGGGGCGCGTCACCGAGATCAGCCTGGGGATCATCGTGGCTGCGACCGTTAGCTACGCGGTCTTCCCGAGCTCGCTGGCTGGATCGCTTCGGCAAG
>DATHQQ010000090.1:0-8721 GCA_035482595.1 Verrucomicrobiia bacterium | reverse complement strand
TGAAGACGTCGGCGTAGCAATCGTCGGGATGGATATCCATGCCGCCGAAGGAGGAGACCGCATCGACGATCAACAGCGCGTCATGGTCGCGCACGATCTTGCCGATTTCCTTGGCCGGGTTGATGGTGCCCGACGGCGTGTCGTGATGGACGAGGGAGACGACCTTGATATCCGGTCGTTTGCGGAAGGCCTCGGCCACGGCGGCGGGATCGATCGCCTCATTATAGGGCACCTCGATCTCGACCAGCTCCTTGTTGTAGCGCTGGGACCAATAGCCGAAGCCCTTGCCGTAGACGCCCGAGGCGAGGTTGAGGACGACATCCTCGGGGCCGATGAGGGAAGCCGCGGCCGCCTCGATGCCCGGCGCCGGCTCGCAATGCAGGATCAGCGCCGGTTCCTTGACCCGCAGCGCCGTGGCCGTCTTCTTGGCCACATCCTCGTAGTACTGCTGAAAATAGGGATCGTAATCGTAATGCACCGGCCGGCCGAGCCCTCGCAAAACACGCGGATAGGCGGCCACTGGTCCCGCAGAGAGGGTGATGACTGGTTCCTTGCCCGGCGCGGATGTCATGGTGGTTCGGCCTCCCCCTCTTTTCGGCAATTACGGCAGATTGCTTCGCCAAAAGGATAGACCGCCGGCACAAAAACCGGAAACAATATCCGCCTCGCGACGGCGATTGGTTCGGCTTCATGGCGTCCGCCCGGCAAAATTGGTTCGACTTCCTGGTGATTGGTTCAGGCGCCGCCGGGGCCGTATTGGCCGCCCGTTTGAGCGAGGATCCCGGCTTGCGGGTCGGCCTCGTCGAGGCCGGCGGCCCGGCCCATCATCCGCTGATCGGCCAGCCGGACAAATGGCCGCTGCTGCAGAACAGCGAGGTCGATTGGGCCTATCGCACGATTCCCCAGGGCCATACGGCGGACCGCGTCCATGAATGGGCGAGGGGCCGGGTCCTCGGCGGCTCGACGGCCATCAACGCCATGGCTCATGTCCGCGGCCATGCCAGCGACTTCGATTCCTGGGCCAGCGCCGGCTGCACCGGCTGGGGCTATGCGGATCTGCTGCCCTATTTCATCCGCAGCGAGACCTATGTCCCGGGCGCCTCGCCTTTTCACGGCGGCAGCGGCCCCCTCCACCTGATCCGGCCCAGCGAGCCCCATCCCGTGACCCTGGCCTATATGGAGGCGGGGGCGGAGATCGGATTGGCGCCCAGCGAGGATCACAACGGCCCCCAGATGGCCGGGCCCTGCCTCAACACCCTCACCATCAAGGATGGCAAGCGCCAGAGCATCGCCGATGCCTATCTGGCGCCGGCGGATGGCCGGGCCAATCTGACCCTGCTGCTCGAGACCGAGGCGCTGTCGCTCATCCTGGAGGGCGGGCGCTGTGCCGGCGCCCGCCTCCATGGCCCCGATGGCCCCTTCGAGGCCAGAGCAGAGCGCGGGGTCCTGCTCGCCGCCGGCACCATCGGCTCGCCGCTCCTGCTGCTGCGCTCGGGCATCGGACCGGCCGATGAGCTCACGGCACTCGGTATCGGGGTCGCTCTGGATTTGCCTGGCGTCGGGCGCAATCTCCATGACCATCTGCTCTCCGGCGGCAATCTCTACCGCGCCCGCCGGCCGGTGCCGCCCTCCAAATATCAGAGCTCGGAATCGCTGATGTATATCGAGCGCGCCGGCGCTCCAGGCGGCAAGGCGCCGGAGCTGGTTCTGGCCTGCGTGGTGCTGCCGGTCACGACCGAGCAATTCCTCCCGCCGCCTCTGGGCGAGGCCTATACGCTCATGTTCGGTTTCACCCATCCCCGCAGCCGCGGCGTGATCCGTCTCGCCGCCGCCGATCCGAAGGCGGCGCCCGTGATCGATCCCAACTATCTCGCCGAGGCCTATGACCGGGAGGTCTATCTCGAGGCACTGGCGGCGGCCCAGGCGGTCGGCGGTGCCCCGGCCCTGGGGGATTGGCGAGCGGCAGAGCTGCTGCCCGGCCCGAGGGTCGAGAGCCGGAAGGAGAGGCTCGCCTTCCTGGAGAAGGCGGCCTTCACCCATCATCATCCGGTCGGCACCTGCCGCATGGGAAGCGATAGCGAGGCCGTCGTCGGCCCGGATCTGCGGCTGCGCGGGATCGAGGGCCTCCATGTCTGCGATGCCTCGGTCATGCCCAGCATCACCACGGGGCCGGTGAACGCCGCGGTGATCGCCATCGCCGAGCGGGCGAGCGACCTGCTGCGCGGCCGGGCACCCTTGCCCCCGCTCGATCTTCCGGGACAGGCTGCCTAGATGTCCCGCCGCATCCCGGCGCTGCTGCCTCTCGTCCTGCTCTGCGGAGGCCTGGCCTTCGCCGATCAACCCGCCGCCGATGATCGCGCGCTCCGCCTCAGCCTCGCCAATACGGGTGCTGCGCCGCTGCATTGCCGCCTGATGTTCGGCCATTGGGTCGAGCAGGATCTGGGGCTTATCGCCCCGGGCGGCTCGGTCGGTCTCGCCATCTCCCAGGCCGGCAAGGACGGCGCCCTCTACATCCTGCGCGCCGACGGCCAGCGCCGCATGATGATCGAGACCATCCTCTGTGGGCGCGACGGGAATTGGATGGCAAGCTATGGGCAGGTCGATTTCACCCCGGCCCGCAGCGGCCGGCCTGCCGCCATCGAGGCGAGCTGCGCTTTGCCGGAGGCTGGCGGCCGCGTTGCCTGCCCGCCGGTGCGCCTGCGCAAGTAAAGGCCTGCAAGACCGGCATCGTTGTGCCTCTGCCGGGGTTAGGATGGCAGATGATAGAGAATCCGCTCATCCGATCGGCCGTCGTCACCTGCATTCTGAATGGCGCCGCGGGCTCCAACCGGGCCTTGGAGGCCCGTGACCAGATCGTCGATCTCTTCGCCCGTCACGGCAGCGAGGCGCGCGTCCTCCTTGCCCGCAACGGCAGTGAGATTCCCGATCTGGCAAGACGGGCCATGGCCGAGGGAAGCCAGCCGGT
The DNA here is from genome assembly GCA_035482595.1 of Verrucomicrobiia bacterium. Taxonomy (GTDB): domain Bacteria; phylum Pseudomonadota; class Alphaproteobacteria; order Dongiales; family Dongiaceae; genus DASXQK01. The sequence goes on along the minus strand of DATHQQ010000090.1, from coordinate 5,756 downwards.
GGTCGCCGGCGGCGGCGACGGCACCTTGAGCGCGGTTGCCTCGGCGCTGGTGGGCAGCCGGCATGCCTTGGGCATCCTGCCTCTCGGCACGCTCAACCATTTCGCCAAGGATTTGAAGATCCCGCTGGAACTCGAGGCGGCGGTCGCAAATCTCTTCACCGGCAGGCTCGCCCGCGTCGATGTCGGCGAGGTCAACGGCCGCGTCTTCCTCAACAATTCCAGCCTGGGTCTCTATCCCGCCATCGTGCGCGAACGCGAAGAGCGCCAGCGCCACGGCGCCGGTAAATGGATCGCCTTCGCTCTGGCCGTCGTCACCATATTGTGGCGCTACGCGCCCGTGCATGTGTGGTTGCGGGTGGATTCGCTTCCGGAATCGGGCGCGCCCACGCCCTTCGTCTTCGTCGGCAACAATCGCTACGAGATAGAGGGCGCGCATATGGGCGGACGCAGCCGCCTGGACGGCGGCCGGCTCTGGATCTGCCGTGCACCCCATGCCGGCCTCTGGACTCTGCTGCACCTCGCGGTGAAGGCGCTGTTGGGTCGGGTGCCCCATGGCGGATTCGATGCCGTCGACGGGGAGCAATGCGAGGTGCGGGCGAAACGCGGGCATTTGCGCGTCTCCGCCGATGGGGAGGTGATCTCGCTGGAGACCCCGCTCCACTATCGCATCCGCCCGGGCGCGCTCGGCGTCATCGTTCCGATCGACGTGCCGAGCGCGTCTTCCGCCGGCGCCTGAAGATCCCGGCTTTGCGCATCCTTGCCCATCTCTCGGATCTGCATTTCGGCCGGCTGGACGAGGCCGTGCTGCCCGCCCTGACGCGCACCATCCGGGACGCCAAGCCCGATGTCGTCGTCGTTTCCGGTGATCTGACGCAACGCGCCCGACGCCGGGAATTCGCCGCGGCGCGCCGCTATCTCGACGAGCTTCCCTCACCCCAGATCGTCGTGCCCGGCAATCACGACGTGCCCCTGCATGACATGCTGTCCCGCTGGCTCAGCCCGCTGGCCAGCTATCGCCGCTATATCAGCGAGGATACCGAACCCTTCTACGCCGACGAGGAGATCGCGGTTCTCGGCGTCAACACCGCCCGTTCGAACGTCATCAAGGGGGGACGCATCAACCGCGAGCAGGTCGCGCGGAGCTGCGAACGGCTGGAGGGTGCCGGCAAAGGCATCACGCGGGTCATCGTGACTCACCACCCCTTCGATCTGCCGCAAAGCGAGGCGGGCGCCGCCCTGGTCGGGCGCGCGGATATGGCAATGGCGGGTTTTGCGGGATGCAGGGTCGATCTGATCCTCTCGGGCCATATGCATGTCAGCCATCGCAGCGACAGTGCTGCGCGCTATCGCATTCCCGGTTATTCCGCCCTCATGGTTCAGGCAGGCACCGCCACCTCATCGCGACGCCGCGGCGAGCTCAACGCCTACAACATCATTCGCATCGAACGCCCGAGAATCGCAATCGACACCCTGACTTGGGACGAAAAAGCAGGTAATTTCCTCCTGTCGGGCACGGATCATTTCCAATTCGGCCCCGCAGGGTGGTCGCGCATTGCCGATGGTACGGCGCGCGAGGTGGAATGAGTCGTGAAGCAGGGGCCCGATGGGCCTTGCTGGCCTGTGCCAGCGCTTGCCTCGGCCTGTTCGTCTGGCTGGCGATGACGATCTCCTCCGGCGCTGTCGGGAGTTTCGATGAGGCCGTTCGATCGGGTATCCATCGATTTTCCTCCGCCGATCTCACACGCCTGGCACGCGGTGTCAGCCTCCTCGGCTCGGGCGCGGTCATCGCATCGCTCTCCGTCATCGCATTCATCGGATTTTATGCCACGGGGCGACGACGGGCGGCGATCGCGCTGGCGGTGGTCATGGCGGGCGCCGTCGTCCTGGAGAACGCCCTTAAATTCGCCCTGCATCGCGCCCGCCCAGAGCCGTTCTTCGGTACGGCGCCTGAGACCTACAGCTTTCCCAGCGGCCACGCGCTGTTTTCGGCCTGCTTCTACGCGGCTCTCGCCTGGCTTCTCAGCGCGGCGTTCCGAAACCTTGGAGCGCGCGCGGTCATCTGGGTGATTTCGCTGGCCTTGATTGCAGCGATCGGACTCTCTCGCCTCTATCTCGGCGTTCACTACCCGACCGATGTGATCGCAGGATATCTCGTGGCTGCCTTCTGGATAACGGGGCTGCTTGCATCGCCCGCCAGCCGCAACGCTGATTGTTAGCCGCCCCTAGGCGATCTAAGACCTCATTGCGTCGCGCAGGCCCCGTTCCAGCCGCTGCCAGGCCGCTTCATCGGGCGGCAGGCCGAAGCGCAGCCAGCGCGGGCGCCGCGCAAAGCGGCGAAGCAGGATGCCCCGACGGGCGAGGGCGGCGTGGAGGATCTCGGCCTGGGCGCTTTCGGCGAGGCGGTAGAGGGCGGTGCCGCCGATGATCGTGAACCCCGACTCCGACAGCAGCCGGTCGAGCCGGCCGGCGGCGCCCGCCAGGGTCTCGCGCATGGCCGCGATCCAGGCTCGGTCCTCCATGGCTTGGCGGCCAATCGCCAGAGCCGGGCCGCTGACCCGCCAGGGACCCAGATGGGCTTCCAGCGCCGCCGTAAGGCTCGGCGCGCCCAGGGCATAGCCCAGCCGCAGCCCCGCCAGACCGAAGAACTTGCCGAAGGAGCGCAGGATGACGAGGCCGGGATGGCCGGCCTGGGACGCCAGGGAATGATCGGGCGTGACATCGGCAAAGGCCTCATCCACCACCAGCAGCCCGCCATCGGCGGCGAGGCGGTCGGCGAGAGCCCCCAGCTGCAGCGGCGCGTGGAGCCGCCCGTCGGGATTGTTCGGATTGGCGATCACCACCACCGTGGCGCCGGCGGTTTCATCGAGCCCATTTGTCTCCAGGACCCTGTGCCCCGCCGCCCGCCAGCAGCGCTCATGCTCGGCATAGGTGAAGGCCACCACCGCCACCCGGCCCCGCGGCACGAGGCGGGGAAGGGCTTGGATCAAGGCCTGGGAGCCCGGGGCTTCGACGATGCCCGCATCCGCTGGGGCGCCGTAATAGGCCAATGCGGCCTGGCGCGCCGCTCGAAACAGCTCACTGTCCGGCAGCCGGGTCCACAGCTCGGGTGCCAGCTCCGGAACGGGATAGGCCAGGGGGTTGATGCCGGTCGAGAGATCGAGCCAGCCCTCTGCCGGTTGGCCGAAGGCGGCCGTCGCCGCCCGGATCTGGCCGCCGTGGTCGGCGATCGCCGGCACCTCGGCAAGGACGACGGCGATGTCGCGCCCCGCCTTGTACCCGTGATTCGCCCTGTCTCTAGGCCCCATGGGGCCGAAATATGGTCCATCGCCGGTGGAAGGAAAGTATCTTTCTTGTGGCGAAGCCTGCTTTTTCTTCCCAAGTATTGCCCGCCAAGTCTTGCGCGGCGGTAGGCGGTGCACATCATGGTTAAAAAGTCGGAGGCGAAGGGCATGAGGCGGCGGGGCGTATTGATGCTGGCCGGGGCGGCGAGCGCGTGGCTCGTCCTCCCCTCCGCCGCGCGCTCTGCCGGAAAGCCGACGCCGGACCAGGTCATCCATAACCTCGGCTTCGCCCACTCGGATGTGGGCTATATCCTGTTCGACGTGCAATCGAAGCGGGTGCTGGCGGAGCAGAATGCCGACCAGCTCTTCCTCCCGGCCTCGGTGTCGAAGCTCCCCACCGTCTACGCCGCCCTGGAGATCCTGGGCCCCGACTACCGCTTCGCCACCACGGTCTATCGCCGCGGGAGCGATGTCTATCTCAGGGGCGGCGGCGATCCCTCCCTGGCCAGCACCGATCTTCAGGCCCTGGCGGCGCAGCTCCGGGCCGCACCTCTTGAGGATGTGAGCGCCGGCGGTGCGGCGCCGAGATTCTTCTACGACGACAGCCTGATGGTGAGCCTGCCCGAGATCACCGCCCGCCAGCCCGTGGCGGTCGCCTACAACACCGGTATCTCCGCGCTCGACGTCGATTTCAATCGCGTCGAGGTGGATTGGCAGCTGAAGCCCGATGGACGCTCTTTCTTCCGGGCGCTCTGCGTCGCCGATGGCATGATCCTGCCGGCAGATTGGATCACCTTCGCGCCGGCGAGCCCCGAGGTCTGGGCGGATACGCCCTTCCTCTATGCCGGCGATTCCACCCTCGACCGCTGGCAATACGCGCGGACGCTCGCCGATCACGGCTCGACATTCCTGCCCGTGAAGGCGACCGCGGCCCACACGGCACTGCTCTTTCGCGCCCTTGCCAAGGCGGCGGGCGTGGCGCTCCCCATGCCGGAACCAGGCCGGGCGCCCGCGAATGCGGTGCAGATCGGCCGCATCGAGAGCCGGCCCCTGGCCGAAATCATCATCGGGCTGCTGCGCTTCAGCAACAACCCCTCGGCCGAGCTCGTCGGCCTCGCCGCCTCGCGCAAGCTGACCAACGAGTCGCTGACCTTGGGGCCATCCGCCGCGGCCCTCACGGGCTGGCTCAAGGAGCGGGCGCCGAAGGCGAATTGGGCGGGCTTCCATCTCGAGAACCATTCCGGCCTCAGCCCCGACAGCCGGGTCACCCCGCGCCAGATGGCGCTGCTGCTGACCCTCATCGCCGAGGACGACGCTCTGGTGCAGGCTATCCCGGGGCTCACCGGCGAGGGGCGGGCGACGCTGGCCGACAACCCGCGCGGCCTCAACGGCAAGAGCGGCACCATGGATTATGCCCGCGGCCTGGCGGGCTATTTCCTCGCCAAGGACGGCCGGCCCCTGGGCTTCGCCATCTTCGTCTTCGACCGTGCCCAGCGTGCCGTGCTCGACGCCGAAATGAATCCGGGCGTGCCTGAATCCACGCCGGCGGCGCTGGCCTGGATCCGCCGCGCCTTGCAGGTGGATCAGGTTCTGCTCGCCGACTGGATGAAGACCTACTGAGCTGTGGGCTTCAGGGCGCGGCGGATTGCGGCGGCCTTCGACCCGATCCACGATTCCCGCACCGCCTTCGGTCCCGCGGCGAAGGTCGCCACCACCAGCCCGTCGGGCTGCATGGGCGGCGAGGGATCGTCCAGCACGATCTCATAGCCGAGCCTGGCCAGCAGCTTGACGACGCCGCGATGGAGCGAGCGGCTGTGGGTCCCGATCACCATATGCCGAATGGCGCCGCGGCCAAGCAGATCGCTCGCCGGCTTCAGCACATCGAGCTCCGCGCCCTGGATATCCATTTTCATCAGATGGACCGGCGGGATCGTCTGCAGCACCGCCGTCAGCGACCGCATTTCCACGGTCACCGCCGCCCGGTTCGGGTTGCTGCCCGCCAGCATGCTGCCATAGCCCTGATCGACGAAGCTTGCCTCGCCGGAGGTCGGACCCACGGCGGCGCGGATGACCGCGATGTCTTGTGGGGAAAGCCCGTTCAGCTCGCGGTTGGCATCGAGGGCATCGGCATGGCGGGCGAGCGCCTCGAAGGCATAGACAATGGCGTCGGGCCAGCGCTTCTTGATGAGGAACGAGTAATACCCGACCCCGGCGCCGATATCGAGAAACACAGGCGCCGCGGGCAGCGCCTCGGCGAATCGGCGCAGGATCCATTCTTCTTCCACGGGCTCGTGCAGATTCGGATTGCCCGGCTCCGAATAGCGCTCGACCTGCAGATCCATGACATCGCCCCGGCGCAGGCGAATGCCATTGCCGAACACATAGACTTCGCTCATTGCGATTCCTTGCTGCGCACCGGCATTTCCCGGAAGGGACCGCCCGCCGGCCTGTCCAGGTGCAGTATAGCCGGCGCCA
>DATHQQ010000089.1:0-2184 GCA_035482595.1 Verrucomicrobiia bacterium | reverse complement strand
CCGATATCCTGAAGGAATTCTATCCCGACCCCGCGGACAAGACCGGCCGCTTCGGCATGGTCGACATCGGGCCGGTGATGGCGCTGAAGACGCCGGTGACCTTGGCCGCGCTCAAGGCCGATCCGCGCTTCCAGGATCTGGCCCTGGTGCGCCTGTCGAGACTCTCGGTCGGCCCGGTCTCGGCGGCCCATTGGAAGCAGATCTGCGCCTTGGGCGGCGTGAAGCCGTGAGGGGGGCGGCGTGAAGCCGTGACGCAAGCGGCGGGCCGGCTGCTCTGCCGCCTCGCCGAGATCGCCGATCCCGGCAGCCGCGGCTTCGAGCTCGATGACGGACCCGGGGGCCGCGCGATCTTCCTGGTCCGCCGTGGTGCCACGATCGCCGCCTATGTCAATTCCTGCCCCCATGCCGGCGGCCCGCTGGATTGGGTCGAGGACCAGTTCCTCGATCTCGACCGCCGCCACATCCTCTGCGCCACCCATGGCGCGCTGTTCCGCATCGAGGACGGCCATTGCCTCGCGGGGCCGTGCAAGGGCAAGGGGCTGACGACGGTGGCGATCGTCGTGGCGGAGGGCGAGGTGCGGCTGGCGGAATGAGGGTGGGGCGTCAGCGCTTGAGTGCTTCGTAGAGGCTTTGCAGAACCGCCTCGGTATTCTTCAGCACATCGTTGTTCCAGAATCGGATGACGCGATAGCCTTCGCTCTCGAGCCACGCCGTGCGCTTGGCATCTGCTCGTGGCATCGCATGCTGGCCGCCGTCGACCTCGACGATCAGTTTCAACTCCAGGCAGATGAAATCGACCACATAGGGTCCGACGGGTGCTTGGCGTCGGAAGCGGAACCCCTCGACCTGCCGCATCCGCAGCTTCGACCAGAGGCGGCGTTCCGCATCGGTCATGCGTTTGCGCAGCAGCTGGGCGCGGGCTGTTGTCATGGATGCATTCTACCTGCACCGAGCCTGGGTCTCACCCCCACCCTACCCGCCCCCTGCGGGCCACGCCGGTGCTTGCGCAGCAAGCGCCGGCAAAAGGGCCCGCGCTTTGAGGGGGGCGGGCCGGGGTGGGGGTGGCCGCTTGCAAAGATGCCGCAAGAAATCCCCGACCCTTCCGCGATCCCGCCGCAATCGCCGATCAGGCTTTCTCTCCGGCGGCTGCAAGGGCCGTCGCAGAGAGCCGAGGGGAAGATGCAAAGCGTCAATGGCGAGCCGGGCAGCTTCAGGGGCGATCCTGCGGCGGGCCGGGCCGGCTTCGAGATCACCAAGCGCGTGCTGTTCCTGGCTTTCCTGATCGGCACCATGCTGATCCCGCTCTACATGATCCGCGGCCTTGTGGAGGAGCGCTTCGGCCTCAGCCAGAACGTGGCCGCGGCGATCGCCGGGCTCTGGGGCGGGCCGCAGCTCGTCGCCGGTCCGGTGGTGACCATCCCCTATATCTCCCGCAAGGAGACGGTGGTGAACGGGGCCGCCGTTGTGGAGACGGAGAAGCGCTACGCACAGTTCCTGCCCGACAGCCTTTCCATCACCGCCGCGGCCAAGACCGAGAAGCGCTACAAGGGCATCTATGAGGTGCTGGTCTATGGCGCCCAGATCCATATGAGCGGCAGGCTGCCGGCGCCGAGCTTCGAGGGCCGCGGCATCGCCCCCGGCGACATCCTCTGGGACGAGGCGACGGTGGCGCTGGGCATCACCGACATGGGCGGAATCCGCCATCTCGCGCTGAGCTTCGACGGCCATGACCTGCAGCCGATCCCAGGGCTGCTGCGCGGCCATCCCTTCGCCAGCGGGCTGCATGCAAGGCTGGCGGGTGCGGCGGCGCAAGCCGCGCACGCCCTCAGCCTCGATCTCACCCTCGACGGCAGCGGCGAGCTGCAGTTCCTGCCGCTGGGCAACGAGACGACCCTGGAGATGACGGCGGATTGGCCGAGCCCCGGGTTCATCGGCAATTTCCTGCCCATGGAGCGGCACATCGATTCGAAGGGGTTCAGCGCCCGCTGGACGGTCTCCTCCCTTGCCCGCAACTATCCCCAGAGCTGGACCAGCGAGGAGCTGGATTTCTCCACCGTCAATGACGGCCGGCTGGGCACCGAGCTCGTGCTGCCGGGCGATGCCTATCAGCAGATCGACCGGATCGTGAAATACGGCGTGCTGGTGGTGGGGCTCACCTTCGCTACCATCTTCGTGGTGGGGCTG
>DATHQQ010000088.1:0-3527 GCA_035482595.1 Verrucomicrobiia bacterium | reverse complement strand
TTCACCTCTCCCCGCCTGCGGGGAGAGGTCGAATTTGCGCGAAGCGCAAATTCGGGTGAGGGGGACTCTCCACGCACCGTGCTCGCTGAGACAGCCCCTCACCCCAACCCTCTCCCCGTGAAGGACGGGGAGAGGGAGCAGAGCGCCACCGCGGCCGCCTCTCCCCTCAAAAACATCTGCTGCGTCGGCGACGACGACCAGTCGATCTATGGCTGGCGCGGGGCGGAGGTAGGCAACATCCTGCGTTTCGAGAGCGATTTTCCCGGGGCCCGGATCATCCGCCTGGAGCGCAACTACCGCTCGACCGGCCATATCCTCGCCGCAGCCTCCGGGCTGATCGCCCATAACCAGGGCCGGCTCGGCAAGACCCTGCATACCGACGGCGAGGTGGGCGACCAGATCCGCATCCGCGGCGTCTGGGACGGGGAGGAGGAGGCGCGCCAGGTCGGCGAGGAGATCGAGGCCCTGCAACGCCGCGGCACGGCGCTGGGCAAGATGGCGATCCTGGTCCGCGCCGGCTTTCAGACCCGCGAGTTCGAGGAGCGGTTCATCAAGCTGGGCCTGCCCTATCGGGTGCTGGGGGGCCTGCGCTTCTACGAACGCCAGGAGGTGCGCGACGCGCTGGCCTATCTGCGCCTGGTCCACCAGCCGGCCGACGATCTGGCCTTCGAGCGCATCGTCAACAAGCCGCGCCGCGGCATCGGCGACACCACCCTGCGCCAGATCCACGCCACCGGCCGCGCCGCGGGGCTCAGCCTCGCCGAGGCCTCCCGTGCGCTCTCGGTGACCGATGAGCTGAAGCCGGCCTCGCGCCGCGCGCTGGCGGCATTGGTCGGCGATCTCGACCGCTGGCGCGCCATGGCGGTGGGCCTGCCCCATGCCGAGCTCGCCGAAACCGTGCTCGACGAATCCGGCTACACCGGCATGCTCCTGGCCGACAAATCGCCGGATGCGCCGGGCCGGCTGGAAAATCTGAAGGAGCTGGTCGCCGCCATGGCCGAGTTCGAGAGCCTCCCCGGCTTCCTCGAGCATGTCAGCCTGGTCATGGAGAACGCCGAGGGCGATCCGCGCGACATGGTCAATATCATGACCCTGCACAGCGCCAAGGGCCTCGAGTTCGATGCGGTCTTCCTGCCGGGCTGGGAGGAGGGGCTGTTCCCCAGCCAGCGCACCCTCGACGAGAACGGCACCGCCGGGCTGGAGGAGGAGCGCCGCCTCGCCTATGTCGGCATCACCCGGGCCCGCAAGCGGGTAGAGATCTCCTATGCCGCCAACCGGCGCGTGCATAATCTCTGGCAGAATTCGCTGCCCTCGCGCTTCATCGCCGAGATCCCCCGCGAGCATGTCGATGAGGACAGCGCGCCGGGCCTCCGGACCATGGCGGAGCCGGCGCTCACCCGGTTCGAGGGCTTGCGCGACGGCTGGGGCCAGCCGCGCCGGGCTGCCCCGCTGATCGAGGGCCAGGCGAGCCGGGTCGCACGCGATGCCGCCTACCCGCCGGGGGCCCGCATCTTCCACCGCAAATTCGGCTACGGCAGCGTGGTCGCCGCCGAGGGGGACAAGCTCGACATCGCCTTCGACAAGGCAGGCGCCAAGAAGGTGATCGCGAGCTTCGTGGTGCCGGCCGAGCAGGCCTCGTGAGGAAGCTGGTACCGGTCCTCTGGACCGTGCGGCTTCGCCTTCCCGCCGGCCCGGCCGAAGCGGCGGAAACGGCGCTGGAGCCCTTCGCTTCGGCTGTCTCGCGCTACGAGGTCGACGGCGGGAAGCTCTGGGAAGTGGAGGCGCTGATCGAGGGCGCGCCCGACCGCCGGGCGATCCGCGCGGCCCTGGCGGAATGGGGCAAGCCCAGCTTCGAACGGCTGCCGTCCCGGGACTGGGTCGCCGAGAGCCGCAAGGCCTTGCCGCCCATCGCCGCCGGCCGGTTCTATCTCCGCGGCAGCCATGTCGAGGGGCCCGCACCCCGGGGCAAGCTGGCGCTGCTTATCGATGCGGGGGCAGCCTTCGGCACCGGGCGGCATGAGTCGACCCGCGGCTGCCTGATCGCCCTCGACCGCCTGGCGCGGGCGGGGCGCGGCTTCGCGCGGATCCTGGATCTGGGCTCCGGCAGCGGCGTGCTGGCCCTGGCCGCCGCAAGGCTCTGGCCCGGCCCCGTGCTGGCCGCCGACAACGATCCCGATGCCGTGCGGGTGGCGCGCGAGAACGTGATCCTCAACGGCCTCGCGGGCCGCGTCCGCGTGCTGCGGAGCGCCGGCTACGGCGCCACGGGCCTGCGACGTGCCGCCCCCTTCGATCTCATCCTTGCGAACATCCTCGCCGGCCCGCTGATCCGCATGGCCCCGGCCCTCGCCCGCAACCTCGCCCCCGGCGGGCGCGCCGTGCTCTCGGGGCTATTGGGTACTCAAGCCCCCGAGGTGCTGGACGCCCATCGCCGCCAGGGCCTGACCCTGGATTTCCAGCTTCGCCTGGGCGAGTGGTCGGTGCTGGTGCTGCGCAAGGCGAAGGCGAAGCGAAGGGCCTGACTGGGCTGGGGCCACGCCATTCTCGTCATGCCCAACTAAGGTTGTCCCGCCGTTATCAGCTCGCGGCCGGCAAGCCTCCCTCTCTCAACCGTCATGGTCGGCGCAGGCCGACCATCCACGAGTTTGCCGGCCAAGGGCTGGTGTTTCTTCTGCTTTTCGCTTAGCCACAAGTCTTGTGACTGCAAACTAAGAAAACGCGATACGGAGGACGCGGAAAGATTCCAGAGATTACGCAGGAGAAAGTCCATTGATCCTCCATCCGCGTTTCTCTCGGCCCGGACGAGGTGCTCGATTACGGTGACAGTGCACTAATTGACTATGCCGAAAGACGGGGCTCAGGCCATTCCCGACTTCATTCTCAAGCGTCGCTTCCCGCCTATTTCTTAGCCGGGCGCGGCATCGGCCTCACCCCGACCTGCTCCTCCGCCGTATACGGCGCTCCATAATACGGAAAATCCTTGCGAATGCGCCCGCGGTCGGGAGCAAGTCCATCGACAAGTGGCGTGTTGGTCGCCAGCGTCAGCATCACATCCAGCGCATCGTCGCCGAGCGCGCGTCCATTGAAGCTGGACACCTCAAATGCAGCGGATGTTCCAAGCTCGTAAGGCAATGTGTTGGGACAAAGCCGTGCGGCGATCAGCTTCCCGTATTCACCTGGGTCCGCTGTCGAACCGGCGTAGGTTGTCATCTTCTCCGCAAAATCCGCGACCGGCTTCGCGAAGCGCTCCAGATCTTCAGACGGAACCGACGCATTGAATCGTTCTTTCACTTCTTGATCGCTCGGGTCGTCCAGGAAGAGATGCGTAACCATAGGCAGGCCCCAACGCGAAATTTGCACCTCCGGCGCATGGCCGAAGAGGGAGATCGTCGTCCATGCGTTGATTTTTCCCTTCCCAATCAGTTCGCTCGGCACTTCCAGCACGATCGCCGTAACATTCCGCCTCGCAAAGGGATCTCGCTGATGCAGAATGGTGTCCGCATCGAAGCGCTGGTCCTTATAGAAGGCAG
>DATHQQ010000087.1:0-4197 GCA_035482595.1 Verrucomicrobiia bacterium | reverse complement strand
CGAAGACTCCGACCTTGACATGGGTCAGCCCTCGCTCCTCGACGATCTTGCGGGCGTCGGCGGCAGTGCGGATGTTCTCCGGCTTCAACGGCATGATGTCCTCCCCTTCGATTGGCCCCCTGCGTCGGGCCAATGTGCCTTGGCCGTTGCGGGCCTGTCAAACCGAGCCCAGGTTGCGAAAAGGAAAGGGCGCCGAAGCGCCCTTTCCCGTCGCGAAGGCGGCGAGCTCTAAGCTTCGCCGACCGCCTTTTCTTCCGCGGCGATCACCGCTTGGCGCTTCGCGATGATGTCGCCGACCGGCGGGCCCGGGAATTTGCTCCGGGCGATGCCGAACCAGAGGACGGCCATGACGATAAGGAGCACGATCGTGTAGGTGATCAGCGCATTGTTCGGCGGTTGGACGCCGATGAAGAACAGCAGCAGGCCACCCAGAACGGAGATGATCGCGAAGGGCTTGGACAAGGCGCCCAAATTGAAGGGGCCCTTCTTCGTCCAGGTCTTGCCTTCGGCGAGCAGCCCGGCCCCGATTGGTGCCGCATAGGAAAGATAGAGGAAGATCGCGCAGCCCGAGGCTAGGGTCCAGAACTGCGGCGTGTAGAGGGTCGAAATGAAGGCGAGGACCGCACCGATCCAGATCGCGTGAACGGGGGTGCGGTGGGTCGGGCTGACGAGACGCAGCCAGTTGGACGCCGGGAAACCGCCATCACGGGCGAAGGCGAAGATCATCCGCGAGAGCGAGGTCATGCCGGCCAATGCGCAGAGATAGTTCGAGATCACGATGCCGATGTAGAGAAGACTCTTGACTATCGCCGGCATCCCGATGCCGCCCATGAGCCAGAAGAAGACACTGCCGCCCTGCTTGGCCCCATCGGCAACGCTGGGCATGGCCAGCACGAAGGAGCAGATCATGACGTAGCCGAACAGGAAGGACCAGAAGACCGACCGGATCATCCCCTTCGGCACATTGACCGAGGCCTGCCGCGTCTCCTCCGAGGTATGAGCCGAGGCATCGAAGCCCGTCACCGTATAGGCCGGTAGCAGCAAGGCCAGGAGGAAGGCCATCAGCAAGCTATTTGTCTGTGGCCAGACGCCACCGCCCGCATCGCCGGTGTTGTTGGTAAAGGTGAACAGGCGGCTGATATCGATGCTGGGCGCATAGGCCAGCATGCCGACGGTCAGGATGATCGCGACGACGAAGATCAGATAACCGCTGAAGTCCGTCAGGATCGTCGTGGCCCGGATGCCCATATGGTTGAACAGTGCCTGGGAGCCCAGGATGATCGCGATGGCCAATGCCTGCACCCAATAGGCGCTTGTCTGGATCTGGTCGAGGAAGGGCTTGGTCGTATCAGGGATGAAGTGCGTCGGGTCCCAGCCGAGGAAGTTTTGGCCGATGAGGGGCACGAACAGGATCTGCCAGAGCCCGACATCCACCGAGGAGACGACGAAGATGAGCCCCAGCATATTGAACCAGGCCGTGGACCAGCCGAAGCCGCGCCCACCGAGGATCGAAGCCCAATGGTAGAGGCCCCCGGCCGTGGGGTAGGCAGAGGCGATCTGACCCATGGAGGCGGCGACGATCAGCGAAAAGGCGCATGACAGGGGCCAGCCGATACCGATCGCGGCACCTCCAACGGCGCTGAAGCCGAGCTGGAAGGAGGTGATGCCGCCTGCCAGGATGCAGATGATCGAGAAGGAGATGGCGAAGTTGGAGAAACCGCTCATGCGCCGCGACAGCTCCTGGGCATAGCCCATGCTGTGAAGCTGCTGAACGTCATCGCGAGAGCCCGAATACTCCTCGGGCCTATGTTGGCTGCTCATAAAAACGTCCCCCTAGTTGTCGCGGTTGGTCCCGCTATGAAGGGAGAGGGCCGGCGCCGCCGCAGGCGCGCGTTTGCTCGATATTCTTGTCAGCCACTCCCCCCATATAGGTAGATATTCTGCGCCGACTAACTACATAGTGTAAAGCCCGGCTAGCTTTGAACGATTCTATGTTTGGCTTGCCTTCTCGGACCGGGCAGCTCCTCCGCAAATCGCATTTTCGCAGTCATTGGCGCGGCGGGCGCGACATAGGGGGTGTCGATCCGCCGGAAAGCCGTTACCTTTCGCCAGGCATTTTTGGGGGGCTCGACGCAGCATGATCAGAACCGGAGCAGAGTACCGCGCATCCTTGCAGGACGGCCGTCAGGTCTGGATGAACGGCGAGCGGATCAAGGACGTCACCACCCATCCGGCCTTCAAGCCCATCGTCGACATCCGCGCCCGGATCTACGACCTCGCCCATGAGACGGCCTCGGCGCCGGCCATGACCTATGTCGACGAGACGACGGGGGAGACCAACTGCATCGGCTACAAGCTGCCGAAGACCCAGGAGGATTGGCAGGCCAAGCGCCGGGCCGTCGATCTGGTGATGAAGGACATCCGCGGGGTCGTGGTGCGCGTCGGCGACGAGACCATCGGCGAGATGTGGTCGCTCTATGACGGGCAGAATGTGCTGCGCGAGGTCGACCCCCGCTTCGCCGAGAATATCGAGCGCCATATCTTCACCGCGCTGCGCTCCGACACCTTCCATGTCTCGGGCAATACCGATCCCAAGGGCGACCGCTCGAAGCGGCCCCAGGACCAGGATCCCGACATGCTGCTGCATCTGGTCAAGGAGACCGATGCCGGCATCGTCGTGCGCGGGGCCAAATACGAGACGGCGGCGGCCTATGCCAATCAGGCCTTCGTCAAGCCCACTATCGCCAACTGGGGCGACGACAAGCTCTCCGACTATGCGCTCGGATTCATCTGCGACATGGGAGCGAAGGGGCTGAAGCATATCTGCCGCACCGGTTTTGCGGGCCGGGCGCCGGCACGCGACTATCCCTTGTCCAACCGCTGCGACGAGGTCGATACGCTGCTCATCTTCGACGATGTGCTGATCCCCTGGGAGAATGTGCTGTTCCATCGCCACACCCGGGCGGCGAGCTTCATCCGCGGGACGCTGCATCGCTACAGCGCCTTTCCCTTCGTCCAGCGCATCCTCTCCATTGCCGATCTGATGATCGGCACGGCCCTGTTCAACGTTCGCCAGACCGGCCTCGACCAGCAGCAGGCGGTGCGCGAAAAGCTGGCGGAGCTGGCGATCTATCGCGAGACCATCAACGCCCATCTGACGGCGTCGATCGCGCTGGCCGAGAAGAGCCCGGCGGGCCTGCTGATGCCCAACCAGTCGCTGCTCTATACGGGCCGCGTCCAGGCCTGCACCCGGCTGCCGGCCATGATGCATCTGGCCCGCGAGCTCTGTGGCGGGCAGATCTGCGTGACGCCCGACAGCGCCGCCTTCGACGATCCGGAGACCGCCAAATGGCTGGAGAAATACTACAGCGTCAATGAGAACTGGGTGGCGGAGGATCGCCGCAAGCTGCTCGCCTTCGCCCGCGACCTGCTGAACTCCGACTATGCCGGGCATCGCGTGACCTTCGAGCTCTTCGCCCAATCGCCGCCCTTCGCCCATCTGAACGCGGTCTACAACAACTTCGACTTCTCGGGGCCTCTCGACTTCGTGCGCCGGGCGGCCGATCTGTCGGAACGCGTTATGCAGCAGGGGAAGCGCTAGCCATGTCTCACCTTCGTCTCCGGAAGTTCAACACCAAGAAGACCTATCCCGAGCAGAGCCTCGACAACGATCTCTCCATGTCGGTGCGCGCCACGGGGACCCATGTCTTCCTGCGCGGGCAGGTGGGCCAGGATCTCAAGGGCCGCATGGTGGGCGTCGGCGATCCCGCCGCCCAGGCCGAGCAGGCCATGGCCAATGTGAAGACCCTGCTGAAGGAACAGGGGGCGAAGCTGGAGGATATCTGCAAGATCACGGTCTATATCACCGACCGCGCCTACCGCGAGCCGGTCTATCGCGTGGTCGGAAAATGGCTGAAGGGCGTGTTTCCCGTCTCCACCGGCCTCATCGTGCAAGGCCTCGCCCGGCCGGAATGGGTGATGGAGATCGATGTCTGGGCGGTGATCCCCGAGAAGCGCACTGCCGGTGCCAAGGTGAAGGCCAAGACCAAACCGGCGCGAGGCAAGAAGGGGAAGCGCAAATGACCTTCTCCCTCATCGGCCGCTGCGCCGAGACCGGCATGCTGGGCGTGGCCATCACCACCTCCAGCATCTGCGTCGCCAGCCGCTGTCCCTGGGCGCGCGCGGGGGCCGGCGCGG
>DATHQQ010000086.1:0-7148 GCA_035482595.1 Verrucomicrobiia bacterium | reverse complement strand
TCTCCACCGCCTCCTATCGCGCCATCGCCGCGCGCCTCGAGGCGGCGGCCGGCGCGATCACGCCGCAATCGATCCTGACGCTGGGCGAGGGAGGCTTGCGGGCCGTGGGCTTCTCGCGCCAGAAGGCGGCCTATGCCCGCGGCTTCGCCGAGGCGGTGGGCGAGGGTCGCCTCGATCTCGACGGCCTGGCGCTGATGCCCGATGACGCCGTGTTGGCCGAGCTGATCAAGCTGAAGGGCGTGGGGCTGTGGACGGCGGAGATCTATCTGATGTTCTGCATGCATCGCCCGGACGTACTCCCCGCGGGCGATCTGGCGCTGCGCGCCGCCGCCGGGCTGGTGAAGCGCAAGCGCAAGCGGCCCGAGGAGGCGGCGCTCCGCCGCATGGGTGAGGCCTGGCGGCCCTGGCGCAGCGTTGCCTCGCGGCTGCTCTGGCATTACTACGCCCAGAAGATTTTTGTCCCGAAAGCCAGTTGAGGAATATATCCCCATGCAGAGCCCCTTCGAACTCTCCGGTCCGAACCAGCCGCCGCTCGCCGGCGGCAAGCCACGCCATCTCGTCGTCCTGCTGCATGGCTATGGCTCGGACGGCAATGATCTGATCGGGCTGGCGCCGCATTGGGCCGAGGTGCTGCCGGATACGGAGTTCCTCTCGCCGCATGCGCCCTTTCCCTGCGAGATGGGACCTTTCGGCCATCAATGGTTCAGCTTCGAGGATCGCACGCCGGAGGCGATCCTGGCGGGGACCAAGGCGGCGGCCAATATCCTCGATGCCTTTCTCGACGAGGCGCTGGCCGCCCGGGGCCTGACCGACCGCGATCTCGCTCTGGTGGGATTCTCCCAGGGCACGATGATGGCCCTCTATGTCGCGCTGCGCCGGCCCCGGGCGGTGGCCGCGGTGGTGGGATATTCCGGCGCGCTGGTCGGGGCCGAAACACTTGCCGCCGAGATCCGCACCCGCCCCCCGGTGCTGCTGGTCCATGGCGATGCCGATACCATGGTCCCTGTTTCCGAGCTCGCCCGCGCTTCGGCGGCGCTGAAGGAGGCGGGGGTGCCCGTCACCGTCGAGCTCCGGCCGGGCCTGCCCCACAGCATCGACGAGCGGGGGCTTACCCTCGGCGGGCAATTCATTGCTCGGGCTTTCGCCGGCGAACCCGCCACAGCACCCCGGATTCCGGCCAAGTGACAAGCGCATGAAGATTGGGAGGGCCTTGCCCCCATATCTTGTGTTTTCGCCATCGAGTCGCTAAATCTAATCCAGTGATCCCAGTCGTGGAGCCACCGAGCCGGATGAGCGTATCGCCGGACAGTTGCGCAGCCCTGGTCCTCAACGCCGATTTCAGGCCGTTGAGCTACTTCCCGCTGTCGCTTTGGCCGTGGCAGGAAACGATCAAGGCGGTGTTCCTGGACCGGGTCAACATCGTCTCGCAATATGAGCGGGTGGTGCGCAGCCCGAGCTTCGAGATGCGCCTGCCCAGCGTCATCGCGTTGAAGGAATTCGTGCCGCTCAACCGGCGGCCGGCCTTCACCCGGTTCAACGTCTTCCTGCGCGACAGCTTCGCCTGCCAATACTGCCGGCGCTGCTGCCCGACCCATGAGCTGACCTTCGATCATGTCGTGCCGCGCTCGCGCGGCGGGCGCACGACGTGGACCAATGTCGTCACCGCCTGCCAGAGCTGCAATCTGCTGAAGGGCAACCGCCTTCCGCATCAATCGGGCATGCACCCCAAAACAAGACCGGGGCAACCCACGACATTCGAGCTGCAGGAAAATGGGCGGGCTTTCCCGCCCAATTATTTACACCACAGCTGGCGCGACTTCCTCTACTGGGATACCGAGCTCGATCCGAGCTGAGCGGCCTTCCCGGCGGCCCGACCTGTTTTTACAGGGAATCTACAGGTGTCCGTTCCAGTGGAACTTAAATTTATAACTTATACGCAAAAGGCGTTTTTGTCAAACGAAGGTGAGGCGACAGCTGGCCGTCGCGGTGTCGCGCCAGTGGCCATCTTTCCTGGCCGTCACCCCGGCGAAAGCCGGGGTCCAGGGGCGAGCGGCAAGCACCTTCCCTGTGGCCCCTGGATCCCGGCTTTCGCCGGGGTGACGGAATAGAGAACGAGGCTTACCGGCATTCTGCGGGAATGACGGCGGGTGATCCTCAGAAGCGCTCGGCGAGCCAGATGGCGAGGCGCGAGCCTGTCTTGATCGCGCCGGTGAGCAGGGGATAGGCCACCGCCTCCTGGGCGCCATGGGCGAGGCCCGTGTCGCGATGCTCGAGCTCCTCCCGGCGGAAGCTCTCGATCGTCTCCTTGAGCGCCCCTTCACTTTCGGGCAGCGCCTCGCCTTGGCGCCGGTAATGCTCGTCGATAACTTCCTCGACCGCGACGGTGCAGGCCATGGCGGCCTTTGGCCCGAGGAGCGCGGTGGCGGCGCCTAGAGCGAAGCCCGCCACATGCCAGATGGGCTGCAGCGCCGTGGGCCGCACCCGCCGATCGCCCAGCAGCCGGTCGAATTCCGCGAGATGCCGGCCCTCCTGCTCGGCCATATGCTCCACCGCGCTGCGGTCGGGGCCATGCTTCAGCACCGCGAGCTGGCCCTCATAGATGCGCCTGGCGCCATATTCGCCAGCCTGGTCGACGCGGATGACGCGGTCGACGAGCTGCTCGGGCGTGAGATCCCCGGGAAGGCGCCGACGGGGCTCGCTCATCGGGCATTCCGCAGTGCCACCGCCAGGCCGAAGAGGCCCAGCAGCGCGGCATAGATGAAATCATAGCCCGCCATGGAGATGCCGAACATGGTCCAGGCCGGCCGGTCGCAGGGGATGACGGGGGTGTCCATGAGCTGCTTCTCCAGATCGGCCACCGACTGATGGACATCGAGATTGCCGGTGCAGGTCGCCAGCCCCTGCCACCAATGCTGCTCGACCCCGACATGGAACAGCGCCAGCCCGGCCACCACCAGGAGGGCAAGCGAGGTCAGCACGGCCCCCCAAAGCTGCAGCCGCCGGGGCAAGGCCAGGGTGATGAGGCCGAGGGCGATCGCCCCGCCATAGCCATAGCGCTGCCAGATGCAGAGGGTGCAGGGCTGGAGCCCGCCGAGATACTGACTGGCGAAGGCGACCAGCATGGGGGCGATCGAGCCCAGCAGCAGGAGGATGGGAAGGGAAAGGGGCGCCTGGGCCTTGGTCATGGAAAGCTGTGTCATGGCCTCAAAGATAGCGGAGGAGGAGGAAGCCGCCCAGCAACAGAAACGTGAGTAGCGGGAGGAGCAATACAAGATGCCCCTCGATGAATCGCCGCATCGGCTCGCCGTAGCGGGAGAGCAAGGCGGCCTCGAGGAAGAAGCGGCTGCCGCGCGAGACCGCCGAGCCCAAAGCGAAGACCAGAGGATCGAGGCCGGCGATTCCGCTGGCAATCGCGATCACCTTATAGGGGATGGGGGTGAAGCCGCCGGCCATCACGATCAAGATGCCCCAGTGCCGGTAGAGGCGCCGGAACTCGTCGATCAGGGGCTGCAGCCCGTAGAAATCGACGATCGGCTGGCCGATGGCCTTGAACAGGAAATGGCCGATGGCATAGCCCAGCAGCCCACCCAGGATGGAGCCCCCCGTCGCCACGGCGGCGATGCGCCAGGCCTGGCGCGGGCGCGCCAGCACCATGGGGATGATCAGGATATCCGGGGCGAGCGGGAAGACAGAGCTCTCGGCGATGGAGAGAACGGCCAGCCAGAGCAGAGCCTGGGGATGGGCCGAGAGGGATATGATCCGGTCGTAGGTTCGGCGCAGCATCCGGTCCCGGGCGGGGTTGGGGGAGGGGGCGCCAAGCTGACCGCGGCCTGCGGCAGTGTCAATCGGCGGCCTCCCGGCCCCGCCTGTGCTTTCCCGGCCGCAGTCACGCGACATCTGGCTGGTTTTTAATAATCGCCCGCTTGACCGGCCTGGGGGCCAGCATTACTTTCTGAGCGTCGTGGTGATTTGAGCCGACCGGCTTGCGGACCACGTTAAAAAACCCGCTAAAAGGTCGGAGGTCCCATGACAGACCCCGGCCTCTCCGCCGGGGTTTTTGTTTTCCGCATCCGGTCGACCCCCCATCGCGGGGCTAGGCGCCGATTTGAGCATCAGCTTGCGGGCGCTCGACAAGTGCAGCTAAAGCGAGGCGGCGGTTGCCCCCTCGGCTGTTCCATGCGGAGGGCGAGATGACCGAGACCGAGGGCACCGAGCGCCTGAGAGATCTGACCGAACACTACGGCAAGCTGGACGGGGCGGATCTGCTCCGCCCCTTCCTCGAACGCGAATTCCCGGGCCGCATCGCGCTGGTCTCCTCCTTCGGCGCCGAGGCGGCGGTGCTGCTGCAGATGGCGGCGGAAATCGACCGTGGCCTTCCCGTGATCTTCCTCGATACCGGCAAGCTCTTCGGCGAGACGCTGCGCTACCGCGACCTTCTGGCCAAGCGCCTGGGCCTGACCGATCTGCGCGTGATCAAGCCGGAAGAAGCGGCGGTGACGGCCACCGATCCCGAGGGCGTGCTCTGGGATTCCGATCCCAGCGCCTGCTGCGGAATCCGCAAGGTGGCCCCGCTCCGCAAGGCGCTGGCCGGCTTCGACGCCTGGATCTCCGGCCGCAAGCGCTTCCATGGGGATCTGCGCGCCTTCATGCCGGTGATCGAGCTCTCCGGCGCCAAGATCAAGATCAATCCGCTCGCCCGCTGGTCGAAGGTCCGCATCGAGGAGGAATTCGCCCGCCACGACCTGCCCCGCCATCCCCTGGAGGCCGACGGCTTCCTCTCCATCGGCTGCCTGCCCTGCACCGACCGCGTCGCCCCCGGGGAGGACTTCCGGGCCGGCCGCTGGGCCGGCCGCGAGAAGACGGAGTGCGGGATTCACCTGTAAGGGGCCGAGGCGCCGCTCGGCGCTGGAGCTTGGACGGCGCGGCCGTTGCGCCCCGCCGCGTCCTCGCTATGATGTCGCCCGCTCTGCCGACCGGCCCGGTGCCCCTGTGGCGGAATTGGTAGACGCGGCAGACTCAAAATCTGTTGCCCGCAAGGGCGTGCTGGTTCGAGTCCGGCCAGGGGCACCAATTAAATCAATAAGTTGTTGGGTCTCTGCAGATCTGCCTAGCCGCGGAAACTAGGCCGAGCGCAGATTCGAAAAATTTCCACCGAACGGCGGAAGTCGGATGGCGCGAGCTATCGCGAGTGGCTAGAGGCCGTCAGCAGGTGCCATCCGATTTCCGACGTTGTCCCCGATTGGACCTGGCGCAAGTGCTACGACGACGACATGACGCCTTGGGAGGCAGCAGCTCCAGCGACCCCGGCTCAGCCCGGCCGAGGCGTGTGAGGGGGCCCATAATTTGTCCGTTGTCCCTCACGGGCATTGAGTGGCTTGCCTTGGCCAAACCCCGGATGCGCTGCAATTGCATCCCCTAAGCCCCGCCTTCTCCCTCGCCAGCGGGGCTTTTCCTTGGGCATCGAAATTTCAGGAGCGTCCATCTATTCGGGCAAGGTGCTCCCAGCTCTCGCGACTGACCCGCTGGAGGCAAATGCAAACTTGGTCTTCGGTGGATCCCGCTGAAGCTTGGATGAGTAGCGGGCGTAAACAGCTGCCCGAATAGATGAGGAACTTAGGTCTTGACTAAGGGGCATTCGATGCTCTCGTCACTGGCCCACCGAAAGCGACCTATGTCTCCGTCGCCCTGACTTGCTAAATCAGTCACGCTCTAAGCAGCGAGGTGAGGAATCCCTCGACCACATTCGTGTGACCGGCTTACCCCTGAGGGCAGGTGGTGGTTTAGGTGACCGATATTCCCTCGAAGGTATTTTTGTGGCCAGGGACTAATCGGGGGACGGTGTCGTTGTAGTCCCGCCAACCCGAACAGGTACACATGCTGCACACAAGTCCTCATCAACTAGGGGGCAGTGTTCTCTCCACCCAGCTGGGTTCAGAAGACACGCTCGGACACCTGAAGTTCGACGAAGTCGAGTTGATGCCTCGGCAAATATTACTGAGTGAGGGTATGCCGATGGACTACGTATACCTCATTCGGAGCGGCTTGGTATCGCTCCTGCGATCGATGGAAGACGGCGCCACTGTCGAGGTCGGCCTCGTCGGCCGAGATGGTTTTGCCGGCCTTGAGATCGTGCTTGGCAGCAATACGAGTAGGTTCCAAGGCGTCGTTCAGATAGGTGGCTCCGCCTTGAGAATTCGCGCTCGCACGCTCCGCGAAGAGCTCGCTCGAAACCATGTTCTCCGGAGCCATCTGCTTGACCGGGCGCAGGCTCTTCTTGTCAAGATTTCGCAGACGGCCGCATGTAACGTTCGACACACGGTAAATCGGCGCTTGGCGCGTTGGATGCTTTTGGCGAGTGATTGCATGGGTGAGGGCGTCTTACCGGTTAGTCACGAACTTCTATCGACGATACTCGGAGCCCGGCGCGCGGGGATCACTACGGCACTGGGCAAATTGAGGAACGCCGGGCTTATCCGCAATGATCTCGGTCGGATCACGATTCTGGACGGGGATGGCTTGGAGGCTCTGGCTTGCGAGTGCTATCGGTCTCAACTGGACGTTCGGCAATTACTCACCGGAAGGCCAGCGCCGGCTGGCGTCGGCGGTGTGGAATGCCTAAGCCTTAGTGCGGGGTAGTTGCGACGCGTGGCAAGACGCGGGGGATTCCCTTATCGCTCGACATCACGCGATCCTTCTCGTACCGGGACGGTTGCCGTCGAACTTGACTTCGTGGATCAGGCCGTACCGGCCGGCGACTCGTCCATGACGATGGCGAGCTAGGGCGGGCCTATATTCAGGCCGCCGCCGTGTGGCCCGGATCGACGAAGGAGCGCTGATGCAGCTTGCGGCCGGCGAAGGTCGGCAACCCGGCGGCCAATGCCGAATCGATCATGTTGATGCGCAAGCCCGCCCCGCAGCCTTCTCCGCCCGACGGCAAGGGTCCGGACGACCAGGGCGCCCAGGTGATCAAGCTGCGCTGAGCCCCCGATTTTCGGACACGAAGATTTGGGGCGCGAAGAAACGGGACATCAAGGACAAAGACGATGAACGATCTGCCGATCAATCTCGACCCTGAGCTCCTGGTCGCCTATGTCGACAAGGAGCTGCCGCCGGCACAGATGGCGGCGGTCGAGGTGGCGCTGATGCAA
>DATHQQ010000085.1:0-21765 GCA_035482595.1 Verrucomicrobiia bacterium | reverse complement strand
GCGGGTACCGGCGGAGACGCACGTGACGGAGGCTCCAGTGGCAACCAAGCCAATGATCGAGATAGAGGGGCTGCACAAGCATTTTGGTAGCTTGCATGTATTACGCGGGATCGATCTTTCGGTCGCGGTCGGCGAGGTCGTCTGCATCATCGGCCCGTCCGGCAGCGGCAAGTCGACGCTGCTCCGCTGCATCAATCACCTCGAGGTCGCGGAACAGGGCCGCATCCGGATCGACGGCGAGCTGGTCTATCGCGATGAGGTCGAAGGTCGCTTCCGCGCGCATTCTAATCGCGCCATCGCCGCCGTGCGTGCGCAAGTCGGCATGGTGTTCCAGCATTTCAACCTATTCCCGCACCTGAGCGTCGTCGGCAACATCATTGAGGCGCCCGTGCATGTCCTGCGCAAGCCGAAAAAGGACGCGGGCCGCAGGGCACTCGAGCTGCTGGCCCAGGTCGGCCTCGCCGACAAGGCCGAGGCCTATCCGGAGGAACTCTCGGGCGGGCAGCAGCAGCGCGTCGCGATCGCCCGCGCGCTCGCCATGGACCCCAAGGCAATGCTGTTCGACGAGGTCACGAGCGCGCTCGACCCGGAGCTCGTGGCGGAGGTGCTCGCGGTCATGCGCGATCTCGCGCGCCGGGGCATGACCATGCTGGTCGTCACCCATGAGATGAATTTTGCGCGGCAGGTCGCCTCGCGCGTGATCTTCATGGACCACGGCGTGATCGTCGAACAGGACGAGCCCGAGCGTATCTTGCGCGCGCCGCAGGAAGCCCGCACGCGCGATTTCCTCAAGACCGTGCTGGAACGCTGATCAAACTCCTTTGCCGGTTAGCCTTCCTCCGGATATCTGCGGCTCTACAGCGACCATGTGATGCAGGCCGACAAGGGCTGCGATCTGGATTGCCTCGTCGGCCGCCGCGGCGCGCCCATACCGCGGGTCTACCTATAGGGCGCGGGCCATGCTTGCGTGAGCGTCGGGGACGAGACCGCCGAGATACTCTGGATTTGCACGCAGATCTCGCTCGATGAGTGAATCACGGTCCCATGCCGTCCGTGAGATAAATCGCCGCTGAGAGGGTCACGGCGCTCAATATCGTGCTGGCGACCAGGGTCGTACCCGTCACCTCCGATGCTATGCCAAAGCGCAGCCCAAAGAGGATTCCGAAAAAGCCGGCGGGCAGGGCCGAGAGGACGATCGCCTCGCGGGCGGTGAGCGGCGACACGGCGAAGAGCCAGGCAAGGCCGGCCGCCAGCAGCGGGTGAACGATATTCGCCAGGAGCGTCTGAATCGCCACGCTCTTGCCGAGACGTATCTTTTGCGCCGACAGGATCAGCCCGGTCAGGAACAGGGCGGTGCCGCCGGCGACCTGTCCCATGAGGGAGAATGACTTCGTCAGCGGCTCGGGCAGGCCGATGCCCGACAGCACGAACAGCACCGCCACCAAGGGCGTCAGCACGATGGGCTTCCTATAGGCACTCAACAATGAGCTTGCGATGCCTCGCTTGTGCCCTGCCCCCGCGTGGCGCTCCAGAATGATGAGGGTGAGGGGCGAGAGCACAAGTCCGGTGACGGCGAGAGCTACCGCCACCGCGACCAGGTAGTGGGCACCAAACAAAGCGCCGACGAGCGGCAACCCGGCAGCGCCGAAATTCGGCGACGAGGTCGTGAGCGCCTGGGCCGATGCCTCCGGCGGACTCGCATGGAAAGCCCGCCGGGCCATGAAATAGGTCACGACATAGAGCAGCAGCATCGAGATGCTGAGGTTTACGGCGAGGGGAATCTGGGCAAGGAGCGCCCCCCTCGATTGCTGGGCGACGGCACCGAAGATCGCCGCCGGGAGGGCGAAATCCATGACCAAAGCGTTGAGCTCGCCGACGTGCTTGTTGTCGAGATCGCGCGTCCAGCCCGCGACATAGCCCAGTCCCATGCCGAAGAAGATCGGGACCAACGAGTCCAGGATGATGTCCAGCATGACGGGCAGCAGACCCCCAGGCGGCTTCGCATAAGCTAAACCGTTTCCGCCCATCAGTAAGGGAGAGTCGTGAAGAAATCGGGGGCGAGGCATGGCCCGGGTTGCCCGACCGCCTCAGTTCAGCCGGACACGGATAGATACAAACTGTCCATAGGTACCTAACCTATTTATCCTTGACCCAGAACTTCCGATCAAGTCTACTGAGAGCGTGCCACGGGCTTTGCAGCCGCGGGCATCGGTGCTGAACGCGGTTGAAAAAGCCGCCCCACCGAGGAGGTCATCTGGCACTTCAGGAGGCTGGATTGATGCGTCGGTCCGATCTTCCCACGCTGCAGCCGGCGATCATCGGCTGGTCGCGGACCTCAAGCTGATGAAACCGGAGCGCGGATCGATCGGTCGTCTGCGCTTCCTCGAGAATGCCCGGTGGCGATCTTTCGTCGGGGCCCCGCCCCGATGATTGAGGATGGCTTCTCCGGGGCCTCGGCGCGGATTGCCGCCTATTGGGCCGACGAATGCGCGCGGAATCTCGACAAGCTCATGACGCATTTCACCAGAGATGCCGAGGTCGTGACGCCGGATGGGGTCTACCGCGGCCATGACGCGGTCGCCGCGGTCTACAGGAAGAGCTTCGAGGATTTTCCCGGCCTCACCGTCGACGTGACCGCGAGCTTCGCCGGACGCGAGACCCACTGCTTCGAATATCGGGCGGTACTCAGCGACGCTGCCGACAACCAATGGCTCATCGAGGGAGTCAATGTGATGAAGCTGGAGCACGGGCTGATATCCCGTCTGCGCTCCTTCGAGGATGCGCCGCGCCGCCTCCCGACTGGAGGCGATTCCCATTGAACAACCACGGCCTGGCAGCGGCAAATCGGCAGATCGGGAAGCGGCGCAATGAGGTTCCGACCCCCGCGCTCCTTCTCGACCTTCCCAAGGCCCGGCAAAACATCGCGGAAATGGCCAATCGGATGGCGACCGTGCCGGCGGCGCTGCGGCCGCATGTGAAAATCCACAAGAACCCGGGGCTCGGCAAGATGCAGATCGCCGCCGGCGCGGTCGGATTGACGACCGCGACCGTGTGGGAGGCCGGGGCGATGGTCGATGCGGGCCACACCAGCATCCTGATCGCGAACCAGGTGGTGGGGCCCACCAAGGTTGCCGAGCTTGCCCGGATCGCCGGCCTCGCCCAGGTCATCGTGGCGGTGGAGAGCGCCTACAACGCCAACGAGCTCTCGGAAGCCGCCGTGAAGGCCGGATCGCGGATCGATGTGCTGGTGGAAATCGATGTCGGTTTGCACCGTGCCGGCGTGCGCAGCGTGGAAGCGGCGCTGGCTCTCGGCGCGCATGTATCGAAACTGCCGGGCCTGAGGCTGCAGGGCGTGCTGGGCTACGAAGGCCATTGCATGCTGGAGCCGGACAGGGCCGTCCGGGTCGAAAAGACCTTGGCGGCGAATACGGCGCTGATCGCGCTTGCGGATGCCTTCGACCGGGACGGCCTCGATACCACGATCGTGGCGGCGGGCGGGTTCGGGACATGGGACATCACGGGCGCCAACGCGCGAATCACCGAGATTCACGCCGGCTCCTATGTTTTCAACGATGCCTTCCACCGCAATCTCATGCCCGGGTTCCAGACCGCTCTGACGGTCGCGGCCACCGTCACATCCTCGACGGGCAATAGCGCCGTCGTCGACTGCGGGCGGAAATCGATCGGCATCGATCGGGCGGTGCCCGAACTCGTCGGCGACGTCGCCAAGATCAAGTTCGACCATGGCGAATACGCCATCCACGAAGAGCATGTGGTGCTCACGCTGCGCGAGAGCGCGGGCTTGAAGGTTGGCGACCGGGTCGAGCTCGTGCCCGGCTACTCGCCGACCACCGTCAATCTCTACGACATCTACTACGTCGTCGAGGACGACCTTGTCATCGACGTCTGGCCGATCGAAGCTCGTTATGGAAGGACCACCGCCGGACTCGGCCCGCACTAGTCGAGCCACGGCACAAAGCGGTCGTCGCAAGAGGCGGCGCAAACGACAAATGTAAGGGGGAACCATGGAAACCAAGAATGCAAACCTCGGCTCGGCCGGGTTCGTCGAGGCCGAAGGCAAGACTTACGTCGCGGTTACCGCCCTGAAGCCGGGGGCGGTGGGCCTCGCCGGTGCGGTCATGCAGAACGTGACGCACATCGCCCCGGCGATCGCGGCCTTCTTCTTCACCCAGACATTGGTGGGCGTCGCCGGCGGCATGGCGCCGCTGGCCTATTTCATCGGCTTGCTGATCGTCATTCCGCTCGGCGTCTGTCTCATGGAGCTCGCCAGGACATTCCCGTCGGCGGGCGGCTATTTCACCTATGTGAGCCAGACCCTGGGACCCGTCATGGGGTTCCTGACCGCATGGGTGTTCGTTCTGTACTCGCCGATCGCTGCCGGCCCGTCGCTCGCGGTTCTCGGCCAGATTCTTCAGGACGAACTCTCGACGAATTACGGCGTCACCTGGTTCCACTGGTGGTATGCCCCGGCGATCGGGATTCCACTGGCTGCCTGGGCTGGGTATACGGGCGTGTCGTTCTCGATCAAATGGATCGTCGTCGTCGGTGCCGCCGAATTTCTCATCGTGCTGTTCCTCGGGCTTTCCGGTCTGGCGAGCCCGGGCCCTGGCGGCTTCTCCTT
This sequence comes from Verrucomicrobiia bacterium, assembly GCA_035482595.1. Taxonomy (GTDB): domain Bacteria; phylum Pseudomonadota; class Alphaproteobacteria; order Dongiales; family Dongiaceae; genus DASXQK01. The sequence goes on along the minus strand of DATHQQ010000085.1, from coordinate 17,123 downwards.
CGCGCCCTTCGTCCCCGGTTTCAACCCCGGCGGGATTGCAACCTTCTCCGGCGTTTTCCTGGCTGTCGTCCTCACTGTGCAGGGGCTGACGGGATGGGAGGCGGCGGTGCCGCTCGCGGAAGAAACCTCGAATCCGCGGCGCAACGTGCCGCGCTCGATCATGGCTTCCATCCTCATCATCGGCATCATGCTGGTGATCGCGCAATGGGGTCAGGTGATCGGCTGGGGTACCGACGATCTGACGAAGCTCCAGCCCTCCGCCGAGCTGCCGGCGCTGGTGATTGCGCACCGGATCTGGGGCTCGCTGTGGTGGCTGACTCTGCTGGCCATGGTCACCTCGGTGTTCGGCGTGACGCTCGCCTGCCAGAACGTCGCAACACGCATGTGGTACAGCATGGGCCGCGTCGGGGTCCTGCCGGCGGTGTTCGGCCGGGTTCACCCCACGCGCAAGACGCCGACAGCAGCCGTCTGGGCACAGCTCGTCCTGTCGGTCGGCGTGGGCATCGTGGGTCCCTGGCTCATGGGTACCTGGGCCTTCTTCATCTTCCTGGTGGGCTACACGCTGGTGCTGGCGGTCATCTTCGTCTACATCGCTGCCAACATCGGTCTCGTGAAGCACTTCATGACGAAGGCGCGCGGCGAGTTCAACTTCATCCTGCACTTCATCTTCCCGGTAGGCACGAGCCTCGTCCTTCTCTACTCCATCTACGCCGCCTTCTGGCCGCTTCCGGCGTTTCCGAACAACTGGACGCCTGTGGTCGCGGCCGCTTGGCTTGGCATCGGCATCGCGATCGTTCTCGTGATGAGGGCGCGCGGCAGGGAGGATTGGCTGACGAAGGCCGCCGAGGTCATCGCGGAGCGCGAGGCGACGGCGTCCGAGAAACCGGTGCTCTGACGAGGGAAGAGGCCACACGATGGAACTACCGAAGAAGAACCCGGTGAGATCCTACAAGACGGATTTCACCGGGGGGACCGAGACGCCGATCTCGGAAGGCGGGATGTGGCTGAACGGACGCAAAGACGGCATCGATTGGTGCGACGTCCTGATGCGGGACGGCGTGGCTTTTGGGGAGGTGTCGCGCAACCGGGCGGCCGAGCGGCGGGCCGAGCAGGAGAAGCTGGGCGCGGGCGCGGCGCAAGATGCGCCCGTGGGCGACTACGACGATCCCACCGCCGTGCTGACCGGGAGCTGGGGACCCGATCAGTACGGCAAGGCCCGCGTGTTCAGCCGCAATCAGACGGAGAAGTACTTCCAGGAGGTGCAGATCCGCCTGAGGCACAACATGTCGGCCAACTTCTGCAATGGCTACGAGGTGTTCTTTCGCTGCCTGAAAACCGAGGGCGGATATGCCGAAATCGTGCGGTGGAACGGCCCCGTCGGCGGCTGGATATCCTTGGCGAGGCTGACGGGGTTGCAATATGGCGTTGGGGATGGTGACCTCATCGAGGCATCCATCGTCGGCAGCGTCATCACCGGCTATCTGAACGGCGCCAAGATGATCTCGGTCGTCGACGACAAGATCAAGTCCGGGGCCCCCGGGATCGGGTTCAATTTCGGCGTCGGCAACACGAATGTCGACCATGGCCTCCGGTCTTTCGAGGTGCATAGTTACGACTGACCGATCCACCCGATCCATCGACCACGCGGCGCGGGGACAGGAGCCCCGCGCCGCGCCCGATCCAGCGGAGGCCTTGCGATGACCCGAACCTTGACCCCGCCCGCGCCCGTGACCCTCGCCGCCTTCGACAAGATGTTCGAAGAGGTCAAGAACTGGGGCCGCTGGGGCGATGACGACGAGCTCGGCACGCTCAACTACATCACCCCGGACAAGGTGGCCGCGGCCGCCGCCCTGGTCCGCAAGGGCCGTTGCGTGTCGATGGCAATTCCGATCAACAAGCAGGCCGGCCCGGACAATCCGAACCCGGCCGTGCATCTGATGTCCCTGATGCATGACCTGCCGGTGAGTGAGAGCGGGCTCTCCTTCGGCATGTGCTATCTGGGCATGGCGAGCCATGGCGATGCCCATACCCATGTCGACGCGCTGAACCATGTCGCCTACAAGGGCAAGCTCTACAATGGCAAGCCGGCCTCGCTGCTCACCTCGCGCGGCTCGGATTGGGGCAGCATCGCCGCCTACCACGCCGGCATCGTCGGCCGCGGCGTGCTGCTCGACGCGGCGCGCTACCGCAAGGTCGACTGGCTCGAGCCCGGCGAGGCGGTGACCCGCGCGGAGCTGGAGGCGATCGAGAAGGCCCAAGGGGTAAGGCTCGGCGAGGGCGACATCCTCGTCTTCCGCACGGGCCATCACGCCCGCCGCCTCGCCCTCGGCCCCTGGAGCAACGATTATCCGCCGGCCGGCCAGGGCAAGGCCGGGCTGCATATCGACACCGTGCCCTGGATGCATGAGCGGCGGATCGCCGCCTTCCTTCCCGACGGGGATGGCGAGACGGTCCCGAGCAATGTCGAGCGGATGCCCTACCCCATTCACCCGCTGCAGCTCACCTCCATGGGCATGCTGGTCTCCGACAGCCTTCAGCTGGAGGAGCTCCACAAGGCGTCCAAGGAGGAGCAGCGCTTCGAGTTCATGGTCGTCGGTCTGCCGCTCCGCTTGCCCGGCGCCACGGGCTCGCCGTGGAATCCGATCGCCATCTTCTGATCATCGCCCAAGCCAGTCATCGCCCAAGCCAAGGAGGACACCCATGGAACGCCGTTTTGCCGGCAAGGTCGCCATTGTGACCGGTGCGACGCAGGGCATGGGACAGGCCATTTCCGTCAGGCTCGCTTCGGAAGGGGCGCTGGTCGCCGTGAACCGCAAGCCCGATGTCAGCGCCGAGGAAACACTGGCCAAGGTCAAGGCTGGCGGCGGCGAGGCCTTCGACGTCGCGGCCGACATGCGCGATCCCGACCAGGTGAAGGCGATGATTGCGACGGTGGCCAAGCGCGGCGGACGCCTCGATTATGTCGTCTCGAACGCCGGCATCAATCCCTTCATGACCTGGGACGACACGCCGATCGAGGAATTCAACAATCTCTTCGAGACCAACGTCCGCGGCAGCTGGGTCGTCTGTACCGAAGGCGCGCGCCAGATGGTAGCGGAGGGTCATGGCGGCGCCATCGTCATGACCAGCTCCATCTCCGCCCATGTCGGTGCGCCGACCCAGGTGGCGTATTGTGGCACCAAGGGCGCCATCAGCATGCTGGCCAAGGCGCTGGGGGCGGTGCTCGGCAAACACGGCATCCGCGTCAACGCGATCGAGCCGGGCGCCATCGATACCCCCATGGCGGCGGGGCTGTTCGAACAGCCGGATGTCCTGAAGTACTATCTCGAGCGCATCGCACTCGGCCGCGTCGGCAAGCCCTCCGAGATCGCCTCCGTCGTCTCCTTCCTCCTGTCGGACGACGCCAGCTACGTCACCTCCGCGACGCTGCTGGTGGATGCCGGCTTCATCGTCAACGCCGAGCTCTGACGCCCATCACCGGCCGGCCCTTTAGCGGGCGGTGGCGCCGAAGATGCGTACCGTGCCTTCAATGGCGCGGCCCGGATCCAGCACCCGCACCCCGTGGCTGGGAACGCCGGCCGCCATCCGGTTGAAGCCGTCATTGGCATTGCTCACCGGCTCGACGCAGACATAGTGGTAGTCCCACGCGCTGTAGATCTGCAGCTTGTCGAGCGCGCCATCGGCCTCGATCATGGTTCGAAACCCATCGGGGGCGGTGAGCTCGGCCCGCCCATCCCAACCCTCATAGAGCCGGTCGACGACCATCTCCGAGACGTCGGGGCCACCGCCGAAATCGAGGCCCGCGATCAGCGCTTGGCAGCCGAGGGAGACCGCCTCGGGCGCATCGGCCGGCCAGACGCCGATCGAGGCGAAGGTGAGCCGCGTGCCGGGCGGCCTCGGGAAATAGGGGTGGATGCCGAGCCCGGCCGGCATGGGCCTGTGATCGCCGGAGGTGACGCGCAGCAGGATCGAGAGCCCACCGTCCGACAGGGCATAGCGGACATGCCCGCGAAAGCGGAAGGGAAAGCTCCCGGGCCTCGGCTCATGCGTCATCTCGAGCTCGAGGGCGGCGCTGCTCCGGTCGAGAATCCGGAAGGGGGCGATCCAGGCGTCGCCATGGGTGGCCGTCGGTTCCTCGCGAATATTCCGGGCAAGCGGGTAGCTGACGCCGGCGAAGCTGAAGCCCGGTCCGAACAGCGGCCCGGAATAGGCCATCAGCGGAAAGGCGGCGAAGCCATAGACGATGGGCTTGGCCAGGACCGCGTCGGGCGTCGGCCGCAGGATGTCGCGGCCGGCAAGGCGGAAGGATACGATCCGCGCCCCGAAGCCGGGCGCCACTGTCAAGGCATAGGGACCGTGCTCGAGGGTGACGAGCGGCCCCGTCTCGGACGGCTGGGGGAAATGATGCCTCATCGGTCCGGCAGCCTGATGATGCCGTCGATGACGAGGCGGGTTTCGCCGGCAATGACCACCTTCTCGCCCTTGTCCTCGCACCAGAGATCGCCGCCGCGCTCTGACAGATGGCGGCTATGGATCTTCGTCTTGCCCATCTTCTCGGCCCAATAGGGAACGATGATCCGATGCGCCGTGCCGCAAACCGGATCCTCTGGCAGGCCGGCATTGGGCGCGAAGACGCGGATGACGATATCGGATGCAGCGCCGCCCGGCGCGGTCGCGATCACCGCATTGCGGTCGAAGGCCGACACAAGCGCCATGTTCGGCCGCATCTCGGCGATGACGGCGGGATCGTCGAAGATCGCGACATAGCCGAAGGGGGCGACCCAGGTCTCCAGAGGGCGTGCGCCCAGGGCAGCCTCCATCTCCGCGATGCGATCGACGCGGATACCCGGCATGGCCGGGAAATCGACCGAGATGCGATCGCCCTCGACATGCGCGGTGCGGCTGTCGCCATTGGCCAAATGAAATGTGATCGAGCGCGCTGCGGCACCCTTGCCGGCGGCCAGGCCGTTGCGAAGAACGATATGGGCGGCCGCCAAAGTTGCGTGGCCGGCCCCGGCATGCGGGCCCTCGGTCGTAAAGAATCTCAAAGGCGTGTCGCCGCCGGAGGGCTCGCCCAGGACGGCGACGATGTCGGTGCGCAAGATGGCGCAGGCGGTCGCCAGGACATGGTCGGAGGCGTCGCGCGCGCCGCTCAGGACGAAGGCCGGATTGCCGTGGAGCGGATCCGTCGCAAAGGTGACGACCTGGAAGAGATGGGCGCGCGACGACATCACGCCGTCAGGGGTTTATAGGCCACAACTTTCATTTCGACCTTGCAGCTGAACATGAAGCGCATCGGGAAGATCGACCGGACCGGCGGATCCGATTTGAAATAGGTCTTGTAGATCGCGTTGAAGGCCATGAAATCGCGCGGATCGGTCAGCCAGCATTCGCTGCTGACGACGTCGTCAAGGGTGCAGCCGGCGACAGCCAGCGCCGCCTTGATGAAATCGAAGGTGCGGTGAACCTGATCCTCGAAGCTCATCGACTGATTGTCCGTGCCGTCGTCGATGATATTGCCGGCGTCATCGTATTTGAGGTTGGCGGGGTTGAAGACCCAGGGGCCGAAGGCGGAGGTGAAGACGAAATCGCCGGCCCGGATGGCCTTCGAGATCGGCACGGCGTGGTCAATCGGAAAGGCCTTTTTCATCGCTTCATCCCCTCAATAGCGGGCCCTGATCGGCCAGACGTCGACGACCGCCTCCCCACGCACGACATGGAAGACGCTGTAGAGATTCACGGTCGGATCGCAGTGCGATGTGAGAAATTCGATCGTCGCGCCGTGCGCGGGTCCGCCCTCGCCCGGGAAATCCAGGGCGCCGTGCTCGTCGCCCATGAAGCGGAAATCGGCGCCGGGCGGCCCGCCGCGAAGCGCGACAGGCTTGCCGCTGTCGGCCGCGAAGGCCTTCCAGCCGGCGTTCACGACCACCCTGCCCGGCTTGTTCGCCGAGACGACGGTCGCGGCCACGAACAGCGAGGGGGCGAAGGGATTGTCGTTTTCCGAAATGCTGATCGTGCCGTAGCAGGAATCCATGAAGAGGTACGAGCCCGGCTGGATCTCCGTGAACAGGCCGGTGGCGGCGTCGATGCCATGGCTGCCGGTGCCGCCCCCGGTGACGATGGCGGGCGGCAGGCTGGCCGATTCCAGCGCGGCGATGACCGCGCGCACCCGATCGACCTGGACCCCGATGAGCCGTGCCCGTTCGGCAAAAGGGCTGACCTGCTGGAGATTGCCCCAATAGGCCTGGATACCGACATAGTTCAGCGCCGGTGCACCAGCCACCTGACGCGCGAGCGCCACGGCATCCGCTATATCCAGGCATCCTGTTCGGCCCATGCCGACATCCACGTCGACCACGACATCCAGTCTTCGCCCGGCCGCCCCCGCTGCTGTCGCGAGCTGGGCGACGGAGGCGGGATGATCGGCCACGACGGCGATATCGGCATGGCGCAGGAGAAGCCGGCCCAGGCGCGCAAGCGCATCGGGCGAGACCAGGGGGGCGGTGACCAGGATGCCGCCGATCCCGCCCAAGGCCATCGCCTCGGCTTCGCCGATGGTCGCACAGGAGATGCCGATCGCCCCGGCGGCCATGATCCGCTGCGCAATCTCCACGCATTTATGGGCCTTGGCATGAGGGCGCAGTTTGACCCCCAGACCAGCGGCACGTTCGCGCATCAGGGCGATATTGCGATCGAGGATGTCGATGTCGACGAGGAGTGCTGGCGTGGGAACATCTGACCGACGCATCGATGACCAGCCTCCCGACCTGCCGGATAACCCCTTGGATAGGCGGCTTTTTTCAACCGCATCCGGCGCCGATGTCCTCCGACCTGCCCGGGCCATGGCACGTGCTCAGTTAACTTGATCGCCCGATTTGGGTCAAGGATAAATAGGTTGATTACCTATTGACAGTTTATTCCTTTTGTCGCGAATTGCTGTGGGGCCGCGCCGGCATCGCGGAAAGGAGATTGTCGCGATAAATGATGCCGCTCATCGCATCATTTGGGCGACCGCAATGGAGACAGCCATGTCGACGATGCCTCTTGGCCGACGCAAGCGGGCGGACGAAATCGCCGAGCATATCGAGCGCGCCATATCGACCGGAGAATTCAAGGAGGGTGCTGCGATGCCGTCCGAGAAGGAACTGGCGGAGCGCTTCGGGGTCGGCCGCCCTTCGGTCCGGCAGGCGCTGTTCACCCTCCAGCAGCAGGGTCTCGTCGAGATCACCAGCGGCACACGGGCGCGCGTGACGGCCCCCTCGGGAAAATTCCTCACCGGCCAGCTGGCAACCCTGATCCACCGCATGATGTCGACGGGCCAAGGCCAGGAGCATATGGAGCAGACCCGCCTGCTCTTCGAAGCGGGCGTGGCGTGGCAGGCCGCCCGCGTCGCCACCGACGAGGATGTCCAGCGCCTGAAGGCGGCGCTCGATGCCAATGCCGCCGCCATCGGCAATACGGGCCTCTTCATCCGGACGGATGTGGCGTTCCACTCCGAGCTCACGGTCATCACGCGCAACCCGGTGTTCACCGGCGTCTACGACGCCCTCGTCGGCTGGCTGATCGACCAGCGCACGACGACCATCCACATGCCCGATGCCGACAGGCTCTCGATCCGCGATCACACCGCCATCTACGAGGCGGTGGCCGCCCGTGACCCGATGCGGGCCTTCCATGAAATGACCAGCCATCTTCGGCTCATCAGCGAGCTCTACCGCGAATCGAAGCGGCTCTCGGACGAGATTCTGCGCCAGGTCGCCCGCGACGTGGCCGGCCGGATCGAGCGCGAACGGGAATCCATGTGGGTCGCCGAGCCCCGGGTTGGGGAACAAGAGGAGAAACCGTTGGAAGTCGCGACGGGCAAGAGCAAGGCGAACCAGAAAATGAAGGACCATCGAGGCTGAGGGGAAAGGCGAGCCATGACCACAGTTGTTCTCGGCGCAGGGGCGGTCGGAACGGCCACGGCCTGGTATCTGAAGAAATCCGGCCACGACGTGGTGCTGGTCGATCGCCAGCCGGGCGCGGCCATGGAAACCAGCTGGGGAAACGGCGGCGTCATCCATGCCAGCGAGGTCGAGCCCTGGTCCCAGCCCGGCATGCCGATGAAGATCATCAAATGGCTGGGCCAAGAGAACGCCCCGCTCCTTCTGCGCTACGGTGCCATACCGCACATCCTCCGCTGGGGCATCGAATTCGCCCGCAATAGCACCCCGGAGAGATTTCGCGAGAATTCGAAGGCCAACCTCCATCTGGCGCTTCATTCGCTGAAGTCCCTGCAGGAGATCGGCGCCGAGACCGGGATCGTTTACGACCGCGCCACCCGCGGCGTGCTCAAGATCTACCGGTCCGGACAGTCGCTGGACGGCGCCGAGCGATCCACCGGTTTTCTCGCGCGGCACGGGCTGCTCTACGAGCGGGTCGACCCCGACCGCTGCGTCGAGCTGGAACCTGCCTTGGCAAGCACGAAATCCACGCTCGCCGGCGCCCTCTATTTCGCCCGCGACGAGGTTGGCGATTCCAACAAATTCACCCAAGCGCTTGCCGCGGCCGGCGCGGCGCTGGGCGTGCAGTGCCGGTTCGGCGAGACGGTCCGGAAGATCGAGACGAGCAGCGGCCGGGTGCAGGCCGTCCTGACCGACAAGGGACGGATCGTGGCCGATACCGTCGTGGTCGCCATGGGCAGCTTCACGGCGCCACTGCTGGCCAGGAACGGCATCCGCGTGCCGATCTATCCGGTGAAGGGCATCTCGATCACCTTCAGCCGCGCCGGCTGGGATACAGCGCCGAAAGTGCCGGTGATCGACGACAGCAAGCTCTTCGGCCTGGTGCCGATCGGCGACCGCATGCGCATTTCCGGCTCGGCCGAGATCACCGGCTATGACACGACTCCGGCCATGGCGCGGGCCGAGGCGATCATCGCCAACGCCAGTTCCACCTTCCCCGAGATGAAGCCCCATTTCGACATCTCGAAATCGAAGGTCTGGGCGGGCCTGCGTCCGGTCAGCCCCTCCGGCACGCCCCTGATCGGCGAGACCCGCATCCGGGGCCTCTGGATCAACGCCGGACATGGGCATCTCGGCTGGACACTTTCATGCGGCTCGGGTCGGGTCCTTGCCGATCTCATCGACGGCCGCGATCCCGGTATCCCCGTGCCACCGCCCCAGGGCGTGGTCGTCGCAAGGAGCGCTTGACCAGGAGAAGGCAGCCGGCCCCGAGCCCGTCTCCGCTCGAGGCCCCGTCATGCGGCAAGCTTTACTGCGCCGCCGGCCGGGGTCGAGGGTCGATCTCCACGGTGGCCGTCATGCCGGCTACCAGCCGCACCCCATCCGGCACCTTGTCAATGTCGATGCGCACGGGCACGCGCTGGGCGAGGCGCACCCAGGTGAAGATGGGATTCACCGAGGCGAGCCCGGCCTGATTCGGCTGGGCGTTCGGGACATTGATGGCGCGAGCCACGCTGCCGACATGCCCGGTGACGATCTGGCTGTAGCCCATCAGCTTGATCTTCGCGGGGTCGCCCTCCTGGATCGAGGCAAGATTGCTCTCCTCGAAATACCCGTCGACCCAAAACGACTCGGCGTCGACGAGGGAGATTTCGTTCTGTCCGATATTCACATAATCGCCGATCTGCGCCCGCAGATTGGTGACCCATCCGTTGACCGGAGAATGGATCTGGGTGCGTTCCAGATTCACCCGCGCCTGGTCCAGATCGGCCAGGGCCTGCTGATATCGGGCCGCGGCGGCCGTAGCACTGGCGGCATAACTCTGCTGTTCCTCCACCGTGACTTCCAGCGTGCTCAATCGCGCGCGGCGCTTGGCTTCCCTGGCCGCGTTCTGTGCATTGGCATCCGCCTGTTGGACCGCCGCCTCGGCCAGGCTGACGGCAATCTTATAGTTGGTGGGCTCTATCACCATCAGAAGATCGCCCTTGTGCACGAATTGATTGTCCTTGACGGGGAGCTCGACGATCCGCCCACTGATCTCCGCCGCCATGGTGACGACATAGACTCGGACCGTGCCATCCCGCGTCCAGGGCGTGCCCATATAAGCCTTCCACATCGCCCAACAGAGCGCCGCTGCTACCGCGACCGTCGCCAGGGTGATGAGAAAAGGAATGACCCGCATGCGCCGCCTCGCCGTCTCTGGTGCGGGCCGCGCGGCGGCGAGAGTAGCGGCGTCATCGACTTCCGGGGTATTGGGCTTCGATTCGAGTTTGAGATCGGGCATGGCTAACTCACCGCGCAAGGAACAGCACGAGGGACGAAAGCAGGATCAAGTATACCGAGAAGACAAACAGGGCCGGATGCCAGACATATCGCAACAGCCCGAAATGAGCCGCGGCCCTGCGCAACGCGATCAGGACGACCCAGGCCGCCACCATCATCACGGAAATGGGCGCGACATAGACACCATACAGATCGACCTCGCTGAAGTTCATCGCACCGGCCCCGAACCAAAATAGGCAGAATGCTGGGTCAGCAACTCCGACATTGCGAGTATCCTGCCTCGCCCCCGGAGCCTGGTCGAGGCGCCAGAGCCAGCTGCGGACGGCATCGCCAGCCGATGGTCGAGTGCCGCAAGGTGTTCCCGCGCAAGCGCGCTGTCGCCGCGGGCCACGGCGTCAAATGCCGGGCGGAGTTCCCCGTCGAGGTCGAACCGGCGTGCGACGCGGCGAAGTCGCAGGATCTCGCCGCCCAGCGACAGCGCCGCCAGAAGCTGGGCGCGCTGCAGCGGCTGGGCCTCTGCCGGCAATGCCGATAGACGGCTATAGATCAGGGTTTTCCAGTCATCCAGCGTCCATCGAACACTGCCCGCGGCGAGCCGTCGCATATCGCGCAGGCTGAGCCCCAGAAGCCGACGGGTCCGCAGCGCCGGCGAGAGCGGCGGCAGCAGGCGAAATGAGAGTGCTGCCGCACCTACCCCGGCGACGATCGCCAATGCGGCGTTGAAGAATTCCTGTGGGTCGTAGGTCATCTGATTGCTCGGCGCGAGCAGCGGCACGAAATTTGCCGCCATGGCTATGAAGATCGCCGTCTGCCAAGGCTGCGCCATGAGGGCACCGGCCGGCACCAGGACGATGCCCAGGGCGAGACCGAAGCCAGCGAAGCTCGTGAAGCCGGGAAGGATGGCGAATTTGACGATGGCTGCAAGCGCCGCGGTCATGATCGTGCCCGTCGTGAAGGCCATGGCCATGGCATAGGCCTGATCGGATCTCGGCGAGAACAGGAGGACGACGATTGCGGCGAAGACGATGGCGGGTGCGCCACTCGGCCACGCCGTCACGACCCAGAAGAGCTCGAGCGCCCCGATCGTCACGAAGGCCCGAAGCCCATTTAGGAGAGCAGGCAGCCAGTCGGCCACGCGGAGCCGGATGCCGCGATGGCGGCGCCGGGATCCAGCAGCACCGTCGACGAGCAAGACCAGCCCTTCGAGCACATGGGAGATGCCGGCCAGAACCTCCGCCGCCTGGTCGGCGAGCAGCCGCGGCGACGGCGCGCGCGCCGGCAGAGCGATAAGCCTGCGAACCGCTTCGGCATAGCTCCGGCGCAGGCGGGAGGCCTCGCCTCGCAGCAGCGGCAACCGTGGCTGCTTCGGGAGATTGCGCCGAACCGGTTCCGCCTCGAGCTGGCCCTCGCCGTTGGGCATCAATTCCAGGTGGAGGGCGGCCATTTGCCAGTTGGAGAGAGCGGAAAACAGTCCGTTGGCCGCGGCCTGTAATATCGGCGAGTGATAGCGCAGGTCGGAGACCTCTCCCAAGACTTCGTCGATGACCGGATCGAGGGCGATGACTCGCCGCAGGAGATCCCGGCGAATCGGCCGCGTTTCCGCTTGTTTCGGCCCGACCAGCAGGAATGTGCCGGCGAATCTTTCGGTAATTTCGGCCGCGATCGCGGCCAGCTGGCTCGCGAGACGGCGCCGCGCGCCGCCGAAATCGGTCCCGGCCAGAACCACCCCGGCGCAGACGATGCCGATGCAGATCTCGCTGGCGCGAGTCACGGCGAGCATGAAGGCATCGCCGTTCGCACCCCCCACCGCGCCGAGTTCGTCGCTCGCGATGATCGCCGCGGTGTAGCCGGCCAGCGCCGCCGAATAAGCGGCGAAATTGTGCAGCAGCGTGGCGCCAAGGCCGCAGACGGCGCACCAGAGCGCCAGGCCGAGAAGGAAGCCGACCCGCTGTTGCGGAAAGCAGGCGGTCAGCACCACGATCGCGATCGCCCCAACGACCGTGCCGACCATGCGGAACAAGCCCTTGCGCAGGGAGGCGCCGAGGCTCGGCTGACAGACGATGGCGGCGGAGGTGCCTGCCCAGTAGGCATTGTCGAGCTCGAGCCAATAGGACACGTAAAGCGCCAGGCAGACCGCGGCCCAAACGCGGAAGCCGAAGAGCAGCGGTGGGGAGGCCGCGCGCATGGCACGTCCCAACCCGCTCGCAGCGACGTCGAGCTGGAGCCCGCTTGGTGCCCAAAATCGCTCTCGGCTCATCTGCCCCTTTCCCGCCGGACATGGCACCAGGTGCCGTGGCCCTGACGGCCGGAGGCTGGCCCTGGCTCGCCCCTGTCAAAGGCTACGCGGGTCGGGAGATCCGCTCCACTATACGTGGGACTTCCGGCCTCCCATTTGGTTTCGACCGCTTCTTACTTGGGTTTATGGGGCGCGCTTTGCTTTCAAATGTGCACGGCCCCGACTAGATCGTCGCTCTCTCACTCCGGCACTATCTCCGGTTTGTCGTTTGGCCATCCCTTGATCGTCGCGACGTCGACATTGAGATGCGCGGCAACCATGGCGGGCGGCGTGTGCGTGAGCCAGTCGCTGAGGGAGACATCGGCGAAATAGGAACTGCGGAATATCTCGAGGAATTGCAGGTCGGTGTCGCCGACATTCTTGATGTAATGCCCGTTCCCGCGCAGCACATAGCCGATATCACCGGGCGCGAAATCCTGCGTGACGGCATTCGGCCCCGCGCTGAACACGGTCATCTCCCCCCGCCCCTTGATCCAATACTGCCATTCGTCGGCATTCGGATGCCAATGCAGCTCGCGCAAGCCGCCGGGATGCACGGTGACGAGGGCAGCGGCGATCGTCTTGGAAACCGTGAAGTTGTTGCTGTCCGCGATCTGTACCGTTCCGCCCTTCGTCTCCCGCCGATAGGGCTCGCTCCCGAGGGAGAAGGTGAAGGGGTTGGGCGGCGGCCCCAGCGGACTCTTCACCGCCGCCTGGTCGGCGGCCAGCGGCCCTGGCAATTCGCTTTGAAAGATGTAGAGCTGGTGAGTCGGGATCTTCTCGAAGCTGCTCGCCGGAACGCCGAAATTGAGGGCGAGGACGTCCGGCGGGGTATGCGCCATCCAGTCGGTCAGCAGCAGGGTGTTGTACTCGGTCTGCTCGCCGTCGTCGAAGGCGAGCAGGAATTCGCAGCCGTCCGGCCCGAGCCCCTGGAGGGAGTGGGGGAATCCCGCAGGGAAATACCAGAGGTCACCTTCCTTCACATCGGCGACATAGGCATGGCCCGCTGGGTCGAGGACGGTGACGCGGCAGTTGCCGTACGACATGAAGCCCCATTCCGCGGCCAGATGCCAATGAAGCTCCCGGATGGCGCCGGCGGTGAGCCGCATATCGACGCCCGAGATCGTCGTCGCGATCTGGAAGTCCGCCTGTGTCACCTGCCGCGCCCAGCCGCCGTTCTGAATCCGCTTCGGGGCATTGTTGAATGTGGCCCAGAAGAGCGGCATATCGCCGACATCGGTCGCGGGCGGTGACCCGGCACCCGGGAATTGGCTCGCGAGCGCTGGGTTCTGCGGTCCGGGATCCGTAGTGCTCGCGGGGTTGCGCGCATTGATCGCGCCCTGCGGCGGATCGTCCGGGTTGCCGAAAGAGCCGGCCCTCGCGGCCGCGCTCGCGGCGACGATTCCCCCCGCCGCCACGGCCGCCATGCCCCGCCGTGAGACCAGCATCGCGCCCTTTTCGGTCTCGTTCGCCCCGATTTCAGTCTCGCCCGCGCCCAGCCTCTGACGGCGACGCTGAAGACCTCCAAAAATGCGGTCGAGCGTCCTCTTGGATCCGAACATCCCGCGGCCTCCTTCGAGCTGATTACACCTCGCGAGGCTAGCGGCATGTCGACGGCGGGCTTAGAACACTCCGATCAGCATTGGCCTATTCTTGCGGAAAGCGACCCCGAGCAATCGCAAAGCGTGAACGTCAGTCGAAAGCGTCGCATCGGGGAACGTCCTTGGGCGGCAAGACCGGCTTCGGCAAGCGGCTTAACCGCGATTTAACGGCTCTCCCTCATAGGCTGTTGCGCAGCCGATCCGTCGATCGGTCCAACCACGCGAGGCGGGGATTCGGATCGTGGTCTCCCCCGAGGCATGACACCGCAATCGAACTTCATGTTGCTGGCGCCCATCGCGGCCGAGCACCTCGCTCGGCTGCGGGATCTGCTTGCCTCGATGAAGCAGGCGAACGGCCTTGCCGATCCTGCCAATGCGCTGATCCCCTTCGGCGCATTCGATCGCCTGCATCTCGCGCGCTTTGTGATTCTCGACGATCAGACGTCGGAGGATCTGGCCGCTGTCGGCTTGCCGCCTCGCCCCTTCCCCGTCAGCCTGGTATTTTTCGGCGATATCGACGGCGCCCCTGAAACGTTCCTCGGGGACCTCTGTCACCATGCCGGCGCAGGGCTTCGGCAGATCTTCGCCTGCTGCAAAGGATTCGATGCAGAGGTCGATCTCCTGGACTGGATGCGCCGCCACAACCAGCAGCCGGCGGCGGCCTATGTCAATTGCATCGGCCGCACGGTGCGCCAGATCCGAGAGGAGGATGCGCTGTACAAGGCCGTGGCCGGGTTTGTCGACGCCAGGGCCGCTGAGCTCGCCGGTCAGGATCAGCAGCGACGGCGTTCCATGCTCATCGGCTTTGTCGACGCCCAGCGGCAGGCCGGCAAGCTCAGCCTATCGCCGCCGGACGCGACGCCGCCTGCATGGCGGATCCGCAATCTCCTGAACCTTGTGGGCGTTCCGGTCGCCCTCCTTGTGGCGTCGCCGCTGCTGCTTGTCGCCTTGCCCTTCTATCTCTATCTGCTCCGGTCGCGGGAGCTGGCGGATCCGGAAATCACGCCGCGTCCCGATCCGGCGCGCATCGCAATGCTGGCCGCGACCGAGGATCACGACGTCACCAATCCCTACCTCGTCATGGGCAGCTTGAAGCCCGGCGCATTCCGCCGTCTGAACACGATCTTCCTCCTGTGGCTTCTCGATTACCTGGCCCGGCATATCTACACGGGCGGCAATCTGGGACGCGTTCGCACCATCCATTTCGCGCGTTTCGTCTTCCTCGACGGGCGCCGGCGCATGCTGTTCATTAGCAATTACGATGGAACTCTCGAGGCCTATATGGATGATTTCGTGAACAAAGTCGGATGGGGGCTGAACGTCATGTTCAGCAACGGGGTTGGCTATCCCCGGACGGAATGGATCCTGCAGGGCGGCGCCAAGCAGGAGCAGAACTTCAAATACTACGTCCGGCGGCACCAGATGCCGACGGCGGTCTGGTATAAGGCCTATCCCGGCCTCACCGTCTTCGACCTCGCCCGGAATACGCTGCTTCGCGAGGGGCTCGAACGGGGACACATGACAGACGCGGAGATCGCCGAATGGCTGGCGCTGCTTTGAAGCCGCCCGGCCTCCAAGCCGAACCCGACTTCGCCGATATCCAGGGGTTGGTGCGCTTTGCTCATGCCCGGCTCACGGAGGCCCGCTTCTTGCTGCTGCGTATCGTCGACCGCAAGGCAGCCGGTGCCTGGCTTGCCGCAGCCAAGGTAACCACGGCGGCGAAGGCAGAGCCTTTGCCCGAGGCCGCCTTGCAGATCGCCTTCACCAGCGCCGGCCTCAGGGCCCTCGGCCTGCCGGAGGGTGTCATGGCCGGCTTCTCGTCCGAGTTCCTTGCCGGAATTGCCGGTGACGAAGCTCGCTCCCGGCGGCTCGGCGATGTCGGCACCAATGCGCCCTCCAACTGGGATTGGGGCGGCCCCGGCCGGGAGCCGCACCTCCTTCTCCTCCTCTATGCGCTGCCCGGCGGATTGGCGCGCTGGCAGGCATCCGTGCAGGACGAGACCTGGGCCCACGCCTTCTCTGTCCTCGCCTCCCTATCGACCTCGGACATGGGTGGGGTAGAGCCCTTCGGCTTCCGGGACGGCATCAGCCAGCCCAAGGTCGATTGGGCCCTCGAGCGTCAGGGGACGCCCGATGCCCAAACCGACTATGGCAATCTGGTGGCCCTGGGCGAGTTCGTGCTCGGCTACCCCAACGAGTATGGGCAATATACAGATCGCCCCTTGCTCGACCCTGCCGCCGATCCGCAAGCCAGCCTGCCGCCCGCGCCCGATCTGCCCGGAATGCGCGATCTGGGCCGCAACGGCACTTATCTCGTTCTGCGCGACCTGCGCCAGGATGTCCGGGGTTTCTGGCAATATCTCGACAAGCAAGCCGCCGGATCCGCCGAGCAGCGTCGGCGGCTCGCCCAAGCCATGGTCGGCCGGGAAATCTCCGGCGCCCCGCTGGTCGCCCCTGTGGTGCAGCCGATCGCCGGAGTCAATTCAAAGCCGAACGAGCCGGCCAACCAGTTCACCTTCGACGGCGATGCCGACGGCGTCCGGTGCCCGCTCGGCGCTCACATCCGCCGCGCCAACCCCCGCAATGCCGATCTTCCCGGCGGCGCCACGGGTTTCGTGATGCGCGTGCTGCGCGTCCTCGGCTTCGGCATTCCCGGGCGGCGCGGCGATCTGGTAGCCGCCGTCCGGTTTCACCGCATTCTTCGCTGCGGCAGGGAATATGGACCATTTCTGAGCCCGGACGACGCTCTGCAGCCAGCCACGACGGAAGAGGATCGCGGCCTTCGCTTCATCTGCCTGAACGCCAATATCACGCGCCAGTTCGAATTCGTGCAGAACGCCTGGCTCGCGCGCACGAAATTCGACGGCCTGACCGGGGAAAGCGATCCGCTCCTGGGCAATCGCGAGCCCATACCGGGCTGCCCGGCGACCGATACATTCTCCCTCCCGCAGCCGGGAAGCGTCGCCAGGCGCCTCACCGGGCTTCCGCAACTCGTCACGGTGCGCGGCGGCGCCTATTTCT
>DATHQQ010000084.1:0-6236 GCA_035482595.1 Verrucomicrobiia bacterium | reverse complement strand
TTGTTGAAATCGCCCGCCACCACGGCGGGGCCGCCGGCGAGAAACTCGCGATAGCGCGAGAGCCCTAGGCGCAGCGGCCCGGGCTGGCGCTTGCGCCTTATGCCGGCGCTGAAATTCTGCGCCCAGACGGCCAGCAGGTTGAAGGCGACCGGGCCCTCCACCCTGACCGGCGCCAGGTAGCGCAGGCTCGGCCGGTGCACCGATGCCAGATGCGGCCGGTAGCCGTTGAAACCGAAGACCGCGAGGCCCTTGTGGGGGTTCCGGCCGACCCAGACGGGGCCGCCGCAGACCTCCGGAAGCTTCAGCTGCTCGGCGAGCCGCCCGGGTTCGGCGCATTCGGCGATCACCGCCACATCGGGCCGCAGGCGCAGCAGCGCCTCGAATTTGCGATGCAGGGCCATGGCGCAATTCCAGGCGACGAGGCGCATCAGCTTTCGCTGGCTTGAGCGGCGCCGAGGCGCCGGTTGGCGCGGTTCTGCAGCAGCACATGGCCGACCACGGCGATCATCACCAAAGCGCCGCCGATCATGGCGGGCGGCGAGACGGCCTCGTTGAAGGCGAGCCAGACCCAGAGCGGCGCCAGCGGCGTCTCCAGCGCGCTGATGAGGGCCGTCTCGGCGGCGGGGATGAGGCGGGAGCCGATGGTGAAGAAGGTGAGGCCCAGGCTCATCTGGACGAACCCGAAGAGGGCGAGATAGCCCAGATCCTGCGGTCCTGCCGCCAGCGGGGCGGCGAAGACCAGGCTGATGAGCGCGCCCAGCCAATTGGAGAGGCAGGCGGTGGGCAGCAGGGGGATATCGCGATAGCGCCGCATGGCGACCATCATCGCGGCGATGGCGACGGTCATCACCAGCGCCAGGAGATCGCCCAGCAGCGAGCTTCGGCCGCCCCCGCCCCCTGCCACGGTGAGGACGACGCCGGCAAAGGCCAGCAGGCTGGCGGCCAGTGTCAGGGGCGTCGCCCGCTCCCGGAACCAGAGCCAGGCGAAGGCCGCGGCCACGAAGGGGCAGGTGGCGAAGACGATGGCGACATCGGCGACGCTGGTGAGCTTGAGGGCGGGGATGAAGGTGGTCATGCCGATGGTGGAGAGGCAGGTCACCAGCAGCCCCGGCCAGCCCATGGCCCGCGTCACGGCCAGCGTGCGGGCGCGATAGCGCCAGACGACATAGAGCCCGATGAAGAACCCGCCGAAGAGGCCCCGCCAGAACAGGATCGTCCAGGCGTCCAGCGGGATGAGGCGGGTGAAGAAGCCCGCCAGGCTCCAGGCCACCGCCGCCGCCGTCACCAGCACCACGCCCGTCCGATGCTCTGCCGCGCGATGCATGGAACGCCTGTTCATCCTTGCCGATCGAGGTGATCTTAATTCATTGCTCCTGACAACATACTGTCAGGAGCATCTCGAGCGCGATTTGGGAAGAAGCGAGGTGCCCCTTCTTCCCTTTCCCGCTTCAGAGTGCGGGCGAGGGCAGGAAGCTCATCGCCCCGCCGTCGTCGCGAAATCGATGGGCAGGCAGGCGCCGGTGATGGGCTCGAGCCCGGCGATGGCGAAGACGAATTCGGCGACCTCTTCCGGGCGGACGAAGCGGGTGCGCTCGCCCTGGGGATAGATGGCGCGGAGCTTGCGGCGATAGCGTTCGGGATCGCCCGCGCCATAGACTGCGGCCTGCCCCGCCAGCATGGGCGTATCCACGTCGCAGGGGCAGATGGCGTTGCAGCGCACACCCTCTGGTGCCAGCTCCAGGGCCAGCGCCCGGGTCAGCTGCACGACCCCGCCCTTCGACGCGCAATAGATCGAGGCGCCGGCGCTGCCCATGAGCCCGGCGTCCGACGCGATGTTGACGATGGCGCCCTGGGTCTTGCGCAACTCGGGGATGGCGTAGCGGCAGGCGAAGAACGTGCCCTTGAGATTGATATCGAGGCAGCGGTCCCACTCGGCCTCGCCCATCTCCGCCGCCGGACCCTCGACCCAGACCCCGGCGGAATTGATCAGCAGGTCCAGCCGGCCGAAGCGCCCGACGGCGGCGGAAACCATGGCGGCGCAATCGGCGACCCGGGCGACATCCGCGGTGATCGCCAGAGCATTCGGCCCCAAGGCTTGGGCCGCCGCCGCTGCCCGCTCCCCTTGCAGGTCGGCAAGGGCCAGCGAGGCCCCGGCCGCCGCGAACCGCCGGGCGAAGGCAAGGCCCATGCCGCTCGCGGAACCCGTTATCAGGACGACCTTGTTCTGCCAATCCACCCGCGCACCCCGCCCCGGCAATGATCGCCGCCAATGATCGCCGCCAATGATCGCCGTCAGTAGTAGCCTTCGGGCGGACCCTTGTATTCCTGCACGGAATTGCCGCCGTCGACGACGATCATCTGGCCGGTGACATAGCTGGCGCCCTCGCTGGCGAGGAAGGCCGCGACGTGGCCCACCTCATCGGCGGTTCCCGGCCGCCCGGTGGGGGAGTTCTTGCCGGCGGTGATCTCCTGTCTGGTCGAAGACGCGGTGGCGATCCAGCCGGGGGCCACCGCATTGACGGTGATGCCCTTGTCCGCGACCTCCATGGCCAGAGCCCGGGTCATGCCCACCATGGCGGCCTTGGCGGCGCTGTAGCCGGCGCTGTGGGGGTTGCTGACCAGCGGGCCGGTGACCGAGGCGATGTGCACGATGCGGCCGTAGCGCCGGCGCATCATCCCCGGCAGCACCGCCCGGGTGACGCGGAAGGCCGTGTTCAGGTTGACCTCGATCTTCTCGGCCCATTCGGCATCGCCGGTGCGATGGAAGAGGGAGGAATGATCGCGTTTTCCGACCTGGGTCATGCCGGCGTTGTTCACCAGAATGTCGATCCGGCCCAGGGCCTTGCGGGATTCGTCGACGAGCCGCTCGGCGGCACCCGGTTCCGTCAGATCGGCCACGAAGGCGCTGTGGCGGTCGGCCCCGCCCGGGAGCTCGGCGAGGCGCTCGAAGATGCGCCTGGTGGTCGAGGTGATGGCAAGGCGTATGCCTTGGGCGGCCAGGATCCGGGCGGCGGCGAAGCCGATGCCGGCCGCACTTCCCGCCCCCGTCACCAGGGCGCATCTATCTTTGACGGCCGTCATTTGAGTTCCCCTCCGCGCCCGAGTCAGGCGGCGGAGCATGGCACGGTGAAAGCCACGCCGACAATTGCCGCCCCTGGCGTTGCGCCCCTGGTGTCGCTCCGGGTGTCGCTCCGGACGTCGCCCCGTCCCCGCGAGAACCGGCACCCGGAGGCCGCAGCATAATATCGTAAAATCTTGGTTAAATAGACTCTTGCCCGCTCAGACTGTTGATTGGCGCCGCCGAGCCGCTATGAGTCAAACTTGCTACACCTTCGCTCGCAGTATTCACGCGAAGTTTTGGACTACGAGCAGGCCGTTCGTTTGTTCGTTTTATCCCTTCTCGACGTAACCCCAGTGGAGACATCCCCATGACCATCGTAACCAAGACCGCTCTCGCCACCTTCCGCGCCGATAGTGGCGCCGATCCCCGCACCCGCCGTCCCGCCGATGTGACATATCTCGCGGGCGCCGGACCGGCCCTTGCCTCGGCACGTCCGGCAGGCTTGTACGAGGGCGAACCGGACGAGCTCGCGCTCGGCGAATTCGACGCCGTTCTCGACGCCAATGCGAAGATCTACTGGCTCTATATGCGGCCCGAAGGGCGCCCGATCATGACGCCCGGGCTGCTGAACGATGCGATGACGGCCCTCGATCACCTCGGCCAGCTGTTTGCCGACAGCCCCGAGGCGCCCCCGGCGCGCTATACCGTCATGGCCTCACGCATGCCCGGCATCTTCAACCTGGGCGGCGATCTGCGCCTCTTCGCCGATCTGATTCGTGACAAGAATCGGATCATGCTGGAGAAATACGCCCGCGCCTGCATCGAGCCGCAGTACATCCGCTCGATCAAGATGAACCTGCCCGTCATCTCGATCTCCCTGGTCCAGGGCGATGCGCTGGGCGGCGGTTTCGAATGCGCGCTGGCCGACGATCTCATCATCGCCGAGCGCAGCGCCAAGTTCGGGCTGCCGGAATGCCTGTTCAGCCTCTTCCCCGGCATGGGGGCGCTGAGCTTCCTCACCCGCAAGATCGGCTCCGTGCAGGCCGAGAAGATGGTCTTCAGCGGCAAGATCTATACCGCCGCCGAGCTGCATGAGATGGGCGTGGTCGATCTGCTGGTCGAGGACGGCATGGGCGAGCAGGCGGTCTATGATCTGGTGGAGCGCAACGATCGCTCCTTCGCCTCCCGCCGGGCCGTCTATGCGACCCGCCAGATCATCAATCCGGTGAGCCGCGCCGAGCTCGACCGCATCGTCGACATGTGGGTGGACGCAGCCCTCAGCCTGGGCCTCACCGATCTTCGGGTCATGGAGCGCCTGGCCACGGCGCAGGACCGGCGCTGGGCGGCCGTCAACCCGGCCGTCGTGCGCTGAGGGAAGGGAGCGGTCTCTAATTCGGACGGCGGGCGGCGATGCGCTCGCGCAGGTGCTGGCGCACCGCCGTCCGGAAGCGGTCGAACTCCTCGACGAGCTGACGGGCCTTCTCCACCATCGCCTGCTCGACCTCGTGGCGGGGGGCGTGGCAGAAAAAACCGCAGATCTTCTGGATCCGCCGGGCGCCGACATGGGCGGCGCTGCTGCGCATGGCATGGGCATAGTCGCGCAGCTCGCGCAGATTGCGATCGGTGACCGCGCCGCGCAGATGGCCCAGCGTCGTCTCGGTCTCCGTCAGGAAGGAATCGATGACCTCCTCCAGGAAGACGCCGCCCGGGTCGATCGCCTCGAGATCGGCCAGCGACTGCAGCGCCACGACCGGCTCGTTGTCCGCCTGCTGAAAGCGCGGATGGCTGGCGATCTCGGCGACCGCGTTGACCGGTGCTGCCGCGCTCGTCAGCTCGTCGATGACCTCGAGCAGGCGGGCCGCCTCGACGGGCTTGGTGACATAGGCATCCATCCCCGCCTCTTCGCATTGCCGGCGGGTCTCCATGGTAGCGTCGGCGGTCAGCGCCACGATGGGCAGATGCGCATCGGCCAGATGGGCCGCGCGATAGATCTTGACCACGTCCAGGCCGCTGGCGCCGGGCATGTTCACATCCATCAACACGATGTCGAAGCGGCCGAGCTCCAAGGCATCGAGGGCCTGATCGCCGTCCTCGACCAGCCGGCAATGGTGCCCGGCCCGTTCCAGAATCCGCGCCGTGACCTTGCGGTTGACCGGATTATCCTCGGCCACCAGCACCGAGAGCCGGCGGCGCGGCCGTGTCATCGCCGAATGGCGCGCCTTCTCGGCCAGGGTATCGCGGCGCGCCGTGTCGAAGCTGCGCAGCGCATGGGCCGCACCGGCCAGCGCCGCCCTCTCGATCGGCAGATCGAGGATGGCGAGGAACTCCCGTTCGAGCTCGCGCGTCTCCTCGGGCGCAGCCGCGAATTCGCGCAGCAGCACCGGCGCGAATTCGGCATCGGGCAGCAGGCGCTTCAGCTCGGCGAGGAACCCGGCCGGCGCCTGCGGCAGAGCGCGGGCGTCGAGCAGCAGCGGATGGTAGCGGTGGCCGGCATCGCGCCGCGCCGAGAGCGCGCGGCGCAGCTCCGCCAGGCCCGAGGCTTCGACCAGCGCCGAACCGCCCTGGGCCAGGACCGGCCGGATGGCGTGGGTGAGGGCGCCATCGCGAGAGAGCAGGATGAGCTGGAAAGGCTCGCCGTTCGCCGTCAGCGCGCTCTCCGCCAGGGTGTCCGCTATGGTCCCCGGGCGGGTTTCGAAGGGCAGCATGACCCAGAAGCGGCTGCCCTGCTGCGGCCGGCTCTCGACGCCGACCTCGCCGCCCATGAGATGTGCAAGCTCGCGCACGATGGCGAGGCCGAGCCCGGTGCCCCCGAAGCGGCGGTTGGTGGCGCCATCGGCCTGGGTGAAGCTCTGGAAGATCGACTTCTGCGCCTCCGGCGGAATGCCGGCCCCGGTATCGACGATCTCGAATCGCAACGTGCTCGTGAGGCCGCCCTTGGCCGCCTCGGCCGGGACCAGCCCGACGCGGAGCGCGACATGCCCCTTCTCGGTGAACTTCACCGCATTGGCGACGAGGTTGATCAGGATCTGGCGCAGATGCTGGCGGCCGCCGCGCAGGAGGAAGGGGGCAGCGGCATCGAGATGCACCAGCAGTCGCAAGCCCTTGCGCTCGGCCTGGGGCCGCAGGAAGGAGACCAAATCGGCGAGCTCGGCATGGAGGTCGAAGTCGACGATGT
>DATHQQ010000083.1:0-7066 GCA_035482595.1 Verrucomicrobiia bacterium | reverse complement strand
CGCTCCGGGGTGGAATGTATTGCGATGCAATATACGAATCGCACCTGCGGCAGTGACATAAGCGGCCCTGATTCTGCAGTGCAGCATAGCACGCCGGTCCAGTGCCCCTGATCACCGTGCGCCATACGACGATCTATCGCTATCGCCAGCCTGTCGCGCTCGGCGAGCATCGGATCATGTTCCGGCCCCGCGACAGCTACGACCAGCAGCTTCTGGAGGCGAGGATCGACATCTCGCCCCAGCCCTCGGATCTGCGCTGGGTCCATGACGTCTTCGGCAATTGCGTGGCCATCGCCCGCTTCTCGCGGCGCACGCGCGAGCTCAGCTTCGTCAGCACGATCTCCCTGAACCATTCTCCGACCAATGTGTTGGAGTTCACCCTGGAAGATCATGCCCGGACCTATCCCTTCTCCTATGATGCCGAGGAGGTCCCCGATCTGTTGCGCTCGATGGAGCGCCAATATCTCGATCCCGGCCGCGAGGTGAACCGCTGGGCGAGGCAATTCGTCCATAAGGACCGGCCGACCCGCACCCGCGAGATGCTGAGCGCCATCACCCATGAGATTCACAAGCGCTTCACCTATGTCGCGCGGCACGAGGCTGGGACGCAGGATCCGGTGCTGACGCTGAAACTCGGCAGCGGCAGCTGCCGCGACTTCGCCCTCCTCATGATAGAGGCGGTCCGCTCCCTGGGGCTCGCGGCACGATTCGTCTCCGGCTATCTCTATGTGCCGGAAGGGAAGGGCAAGACCCACCTCGGTGGCGGCAACACCCATGCCTGGGCGCAGGTCTATCTGCCGGGTGCCGGCTGGGTCGAATTCGATCCGACCAACGGCATCGGCGGCAATCGCGATCTGATCCGCGTCGCCGTCGTGCGCGATCCGCGTCAGGCGGTGCCGCTCTCGGGCACCTGGACGGGCTTTCCATCCGACAACCTGGGCATGACGGTCGAGGTCGAGGTCACGGTCGCGCCGGCCGCCGCGATCCCGCCTTACCGGGAGCAGGCATGATGCGGATCCGGGCCGGCTATGAGCTCGTCTACGACTGCCCTCAGCCGACGCCCATGCTGCTGATGCTGAGCGTGCACCCCTCGCGGTCCGGCGATCTGCTGACGCCCCACGAGATGGGATTCGATCCGCCGGTGGACGCGACGCACTACCGGGACGGGTTCAACAACCTCTGCACCCGGATCGTCGCGCCGGCCGGCAGGCTGAAGATTTCGAGCGAATTCGACGTCGCCGATCCCGGGACGCCGGATGTCGTGGTGCCCGAGGCCGAGCAGCATCCCGTCCAGGAGCTGCCCGACGAGACGCTGGTTTACCTGCTCGGTAGCCGCTATTGCGAAACCGACCGTCTGTCGGAGACCGCCTGGTCGCTCTTCGGCAATGCGCCCCGGGGATGGGGGCGGGTGCAGGCGATCTGCGACTATGTCCATGAGCGCGTCACCTTCGGCTACCAATTCGCCCGGCCCACCAAGACGGCCTGGGAGGTCTTCATGGAGCGCCAGGGCGTCTGCCGCGATTTCGCCCATCTGGCGGTCGCCTTCTGCCGCTGCATGAATATTCCGGCGCGCTATTGCACCGGCTATCTCGGCGATATCGGCATCGAGGCCGTGGACGAGCCGATGGATTTCAGCGCCTGGTTCGAAGTCTATCTCAGCGGCCATTGGCATACCTTCGACGCGCGCCACAACAAGCCCCGCATCGGGCGGATCCTGATGGGGCGCGGAAGGGATGCCTCCGACGTTGCCATCTCGACGACCTTCGGCCCCTGCAACCTCAGCAGCTTCCGCGTCATCACCGACGAGCTGCCCCTCAAGCAGGCGAGCGCCACCGCCTGATCACCATGGTCGAAGCCGAGGTCCGCCGCTATATCGCGGTGTGAGGCTCGCCAAAGCGGGCGATGGTCAAGCCGGAGATGTCGGTCTCCGTCCTTCCGTCGATGGCCAGCTCCGCCAGCACCGCCCCGGCCGCCGGGCCGAGCTGGAAGCCATGGCCGGAGAATCCGAAGGCGTGGAACAGCCCGGCGTGGCGCCGGCTGGGACCGACCACCGGGCTGCCGTCCGCGGTATCGCCATCGACCCCGGTCCAGATGCGGATCACGGCGGCATGCCTCAGATGCGGCACGATCTTGACCGCCATCGCCGCCGCTTTGCGGGCGACTTCGGGTGCGGGGCGGGAGGTCAACCAGTCGTCGGAAATGCGGCCTTCGCCGCCCCCGAAGAGCACATTGCCGCGCGCGATCTGGCGCAGATAGAGATCGCCGCCGACGACCCCGAGCACGGGGCCGATGCGATGGGGCAAGGGCTCGGTCACCAGGATCTGGGGGATCTCGGGCTTGAGGGCCACGGCCTCGCCGAACCAGCCCGCCACTTTCCCCGCCCAGGCGCCGGCGCAGTTGAAAAGGCGAGGGCTGGCGAATTCCCGCCCGTCCGCGGCCGTCAGGCAAAATTCGCCGGCTGTCACCGCACCGCCGGTGATCTCCGTCCGCTCCAGGATCTCGACCCCGGCGACCCGCGCCGCCTCGGCGAAGGCGGGCGAGACCAGCCGCGGATTGGCCTGGCCGTCCTCGGCGGCGAGGGAGCCGCCGACGACGAGCTCCCCCAGCCAGGGAAAGCGTGCGCGGATCGCGTTGCGGCCGAGGGGCTCGAAATCGAGGCCGAAGCCGGCGGCTTCGCGGCAATGCTGCTCGATGACTTCCATATCCGCCTCGCTGCGCGCCAGGCGCAGATGGCCGGTGACCGTGAACTCGCCGTCGGTGCCGATGAGCCGTGGCAGCTCGGCCCAGAGACGCCGGGCGCGCCTCGCCAGGGGCAGTTCACCGAGCGCGCGGCCTTGCTGACGCACGCCGCCGAAATTCACTCCGCTCGCCCGCTGCCCGGCGAGGTCGCGCTCCAGGAGCAGGACCGAGAGGCCCTTACGGCGAAGATGCAGCGCCGTCGAGGCACCGGCGATGCCGGCCCCCAGCACGATGGCATCGGCACGGATCACAGCCATTGCACCAGCAAGGGCTTGACCGGCGGTTGGCCGCGCAGCCGGCCGACGGCGGCGAGCTCGACGCCCCTGGCGGCCGCCAGGATCTCCGCCGCAGTGCCGGCGCAGAGACGGCCCTGGCAGCGGCCCATGCCGACGCGGCAGAAGGCCTTCGCCCGGTTGACCTCCTCGGCGCGCTTCTCGACCGTGGCCCTGAGCGCGCCGGCCGTCACCGCCTCACAGCGGCAGAGGATCGCGGCGTCGGGCAGGCTTCGCGCCAGCTCGGCGGGAAAGGCAAAGGCCGCTTCCAGGCCCTTGCGGAAGCGTCCGATCCGGGCCAGCCGCCGCGCAATCGCCCGCCGCCTTCCGCTGCTGACGGAGGTGCCGCGGTCGGCGAGCAGGGCGAGGGCCGCCTGCTCGCCGGCGAGCTCGGCGGCATCGGCCCCGGCGATGCCCGCCCCATCACCCGCGAGATAGACGCCCGCCGTCCCGCGGGCGCGGCCCTCGCCATCCGTCAGCGGCAGCCATTGTCGGCTGGCCTCATCGAAGCCGAAGGCGCACCCCGCAAGATCGGCGAGCTGTGTCTCCGGCCTCAGTCCGAAGCCCATCGCCACGGCATCGCCCTGAATTTCGCGCTCGACGCCGGTGCGATCGCAGAAGCGCATGCCGGCAGCCCTCGCGCGGCCCAGGATTTCGATCGGCCGGATACCGTCCCAGAGCGGGATACCGCGGGCGCGCAGCCAGATCGTGTAATGCAGGCCCTTGGCGAGGGTACCCGGCTTGGCGAGAAGCCGGGGCAGCGCCTGGAAGCGCGCTTCGGTGCGGGCGGTATCGAGCACCGCGGCGATGACGGCGCCGGCCTTGGCATATTGAAAAGCGAGGAGGTAGAGCAGCGGCCCGGTGCCCAGCAGGATGCAGCGCCGGCCGATGGCGCAGCCCTGCGCTTTCAGCGCGACCTGCGCGCCGCCCAGCGTGAAGACGCCGGGCAGCGTCCAGCCGGGGATCGGGATGATCCGATCCATGGCGCCCGTCGCCAGGATCAACCCGTCATGGGCCAGGGCGTCGCTGCCGGCCGGGCCGGCGACATGCACCATGCCCCCTGAGATGTCCCAGGCAAGGGTCTCCGGCCGGTAGTCGGCCGCCTTGGCCGCGGCATCGCCGGCCGCCTGCAGCGCCACGGCCTTGCGGGCCTCGTAGCCGTAGAGCGTGCTCGGCGGGCGCTGGAACGCCGGCGGCGGACGGCGATAGATCTGGCCGCCGGTCCGGGGCGCTTCGTCGATCCAGACGGGCCGCAGGCCGTGGGCCAGCAGGCATTGGACGGCGCGCACGCCGGCCGGGCCGCCGCCGACGACCACGGCGGTCACGGAATCGGCTCCAGCGCCATTCCGTCCTCGGCCAGTGTCGTGCAGGCGCGCAGCCGCCGCCCGTCGGCCAGGGCCACCCAGCAATCCTGGCAGGCGCCCATCAGGCAGAAGCCGGCCCGCGGCCCATCGCCGAAATCGGAAACTCGCAGATGACCCTGGGCCAGCAGCAGCGCGGTCAGCAGGGTGTCGCCCTCCAGGGCCTCGATCGTCCGATCGCCGAGCGTGATCCGGATGGGCCGGCGGTCGGTCTCGGCGAGGCGAAGGAGCTGTCCGCTCACGGCCGCCGGGGCTCGAGATCCTTCGGCGTCTTGCCGGTGAGGCGGGGATCGAGGATCTGGAGATGCTCCTGACGCAGCGGCGTGAATCCGGCGCGCTGATAGATCTGCAGCGCCTTGGGATGATCGAGGGTGCAGGTATTGACCGTGAGGCGCGTCGTGCCGCCCGTCCAGGCGGTGTCGATCGCCCAGTTCAGGAAATACCAGCCGAGCCCGCGGCCGGTGTAGCGCGGGATGAGGCCGAAATAGGCCAGCGCGACCTCCGGGGTTTGCCGACGGTCGATCTCCGCATAGCCGGCCGGCGCGCCCGCGACGTGGAGCAGATAGAGCTCGACGGCGGGGTCGTTCAAGATCGCGGCCAGCGCCTTGTCGGTCATCTCCTTGCGCTCATACCAGAACCAGGGATCGCCCACCTGGTCATAGAGGAAGCGGTAGAACTCCGTGCTCGGCGCCTCGGCCCGCATGACGGCAAGCCGCACGCCGGCCGGCAGCGGCACCGTCGCCCTGGTTGGTGCTGCCGTCATCTCGAGATGGGTGACGACGACATCGATCATGGCGTCAGGCCCCGGACGGTCCTCGGCCCCGAAGCTCTTGGACATCACCAGCCGCGGCTCCTGCCCATAGCCGAGCCCGGCATAAAAGGCGCTCACGGCCTTGTTCTCCTCGCGGATGAGGAGCATCAGCTTGGGCAGGGCGCGGGCCAACGCCCAGGATTCGGCATGGGCCACCAGCGCCCGGCCGATCCCGCGCCGGCGCAAGGCCGGTGTCACGCCCAGGTGATACATCCAGGCGCGATGGGCGTCATGGCCGACATGGATACTGCCTGCCAGCTTCTCCTCCTCGAAGGCGAGAAAGAGCTCGGCATTGGTTGCCGCATGTACGAAGGCCAGCTCGCGCTTGGGATCGTGATGGGGCCGCAGCAGGTGGCAGGCGTTCCACAGCTCGACGACGGCGGCGAAATCCTCGTCGCGATAGCCGCGCAGCGTGAGGGTCATGGCTCCGCGGTTTTCGGCTCGGAAGGTTTGGGCTCCACTGGGGTATCGCCCGGCAGACCCCATTCCGCCCAGGAGCCGTCGTAGAGGGCGACATCGCGATGGCCGAGGAGATGCAGCGCCAGCGCCAGCACGGCAGCAGTCATGCCGGACCCGCAGCTCACCACCACCGGCTTGGCGAGGTCGATCCCGGTGCTGCGGAACTTGGCCATGAGTTGATCGGCCGGCAGCAGGGTCTTGTCGGCGGGATTGAGCAGATCGGTAAAGGGCAGGTTGTGCGAGCCGGGAATATGGCCGCTGCGCCGGCCCGGCCAGACTTCCGGCTCGCGGGCGTGGAAGCGGCCGGCGGATCGGGCGTCCAGCACCTGGCCACGCTTGCTCGCGATATTGGCCAGCATCTGGGCCTTGCTGCGGAGCTGGCTGTGATCGAAGCGGGCGGTGAAATGACGCTCGCGCGGCTGCGGCGGCAGGTCGTCGACGGGACGGCCCTCGGCCAGCCATTTCGGGAGGCCGCCGTCCAGCACGGCCACGTCCTTATGGCCGAAGATACGGAAGCTCCACCAAACCCGGGCGGCACTGAACAGGCCCTGGGAATCGTAGACGACGATGCGGTTGCCGTCGCCGAGACCGAGCTTGCGCACCCGTGAGGCGAATTTCTCCGGGCTCGGCAACATATGGGGCAGGGGGTTCTCGGTATCGGCGATCTCGTCCACATCGAAGAAGACGGCGCCGGGAATATGCTGCTTGTCGTATTCGGCGCGCGCGCTGCGCTTCTGCATCGGGAGATAATAGCTGGCGTCGACGACCCTGAGGTCGGGGTCGGACAGATGCTGGGCGAGCCAGCCCGTGCTGACCAGGCTCTCGGGATGGGCGTAACTCGCCATCACGGATTCCTGAAGGCGATATTGACCCGCCGGTTCTGCTTGCCCTTGCTTTCGATCTTCACCACCTGCACCTGTCCGATCTCGCCGGTGCGCGCGATATGGGTGCCACCGCAAGGCTGCAGATCGACGCCGTCGATCTCCAGCAGGCGCACGCGCCCCTGGCCCATGGGCGGCTTCACCGACATGGTGCGCACCAGCTCCGGCCGCGCCGCCAGCTGCTCATCGGCGATCCAGCGCGGGCTGACGGCATGATCCTCGGCGATCAGCCGGTTGAGCTCGGATTCGATCTGGTCCTTGTCGAGCTTGGCGTCCGGGATATTGAAATCGAGACGGCCCTTGCCGTCGGCCACCTGGCCCCCGCTCACCTCGCCGGGGATCACGGCGCAGAGCAGATGCAGGCAGCTATGCATGCGCATCAGCCGGTGCCGCCGCTCCCAGTCGATCTCCGCCGTCACCTCGGCGCCGATTTCCGGCAATGCCGCGCCCGGCGCCGGCACATGAATGACGTCGTCGGGGCCATCGCCTTTTACGGCGTCGGCTATCGCCGCTGTTTCTCCCGACGCCCATCGCAAGGTCCCG
>DATHQQ010000082.1:0-5484 GCA_035482595.1 Verrucomicrobiia bacterium | reverse complement strand
ATCAACGCATCTCCTCAACCGGTTCAACCCCGAAGACCCCGAGGCCGGAGGCGATCGTCACCGTCATGGCCCGCACCATGGCGAGCCGCGCCGAGGTCAGCGCCGGGTCTTCGGTGAGCAGGAAGCGCAAGTCCGCATCCTCCTTGCCTCTGTTCCACAGCGCATGGAAGGCGGCCGCCAAATCGTAGAGGTAGAATGCGATCCGATGCGGCTCGTGCGCCTCGGCCGCGCTCTCCACGAGTCGCGGCCAGCCTGCCATCAGTTTGATAAGAGCAAGCTCGCCCGAGTCGGTCAAGCGATGCAGATCGGGCTTTATCAGGGCGATTCCCGGCGACTGCTCCTCCGCCAGGCGCAGCACCGAGCGCGCCCGGGCATGGGCGTATTGCACGTAGAACACCGGGTTGTCGCGCGACTGCTCCATCACCTTGGCGAGGTCGAAATCCAGCGGCGCGTCGTTCTTGCGCGTCAGCATGATGAAGCGCAGCACGTCCTTGCCGACCTCCTCCACCACCTCGCGCAGGGTCACGAAGGTGCCGGCCCGCTTCGACATCTTGACCGGCTGCCCGTCGCGCAACAGGCGCACGAGCTGGCAGACCTTGACGTCGAGGGATCCCGCCCCGCCGGTAACCGCCGTCACCGCGGCCTTCATGCGCTTGATATAGCCGGCATGGTCGGCGCCCCAGACGTCGATCATCTCCGCAGTGCCGCGCCGGAACTTGTCGTAGTGATAGGCGATGTCGCCGGCGAAATAGGTCCAGCTGCCGTCGGACTTCTTGAGCGGCCGGTCGACATCGTCGCCGAACTGGGTGGCGCGGAACAGGGTCTGGGGCCGGGGCTCCCAATCCTCCGGCGCCTTGCCCTTCGGCGGCTCCAGCGTGCCGACATAGATGAGCCCCCGGTCCTTCAGAGTTTTCAGGGCCCGCTCGACGCCGCCGGCTTCGATCATCGCGCGCTCCGAGCTGAAGACTTCCTGCTCGATGCCAAGCAGCGCAAGATCCTCGCGGACGCCGGCCATGATCATGTCGATGGCGAAGCGGCGCACCGGCACCAGCCATTCGCTTTCGGGCGCGCCCCGCCATTTGTCGCCGTCGCGGGCCGCCAGCGCCTGGCCGACCTCCTTCAGATAGTCCCCGGGATAGAAGCCCTCGGGAATCGCATCGATGGTCTCGCCCAGGGCCTCGAGGTAGCGCAGATGTGCTGAGCGCGCGAGGGTATCGACCTGGGCGCCCGCATCGTTGATGTAATATTCGCGGGTGACCTCAAAGCCGGCCTTGGCCAGGAGCAGGGCCAGCGCATCGCCATAGACCGCACCCCGGGCATGGGCGATGTGGAGCGGACCGGTCGGATTGGCGGAGACATATTCGACATTCACCCGCCGCCCCACCCCGATGGCCGAGGATCCGTAGTCCGTGCCGGCGGCCAGCACATCGGCGATCCGGGACTGCCAATAGCTGTCGGCCAGGCGAAGGTTGATGAATCCCGGTCCGGCGATCTCCACCCCGGTGACATCGGGCAGCCGGCGCAGCCGTTCGGCGAGCTTGTCGGCGAGAAGCCGCGGCGCCATGTCCGCGGGCTTGGCCAGCACCATGGCCGCATTGGTCGCCAAATCCCCATGACTCGCCTCCCGTGGCGGCTCCACGGCGACCCGGGCGGTGTCGAGGCCAGCGGGAATCTCGCCAGCGGCGGCAAGCTTCCCGATCTCGGCGAGGATCAGCTGATGGAACTGGGCGAAGGCATTCATGGCGAGGTTGATCCGGTCAGGCGGCGATAAGCGTCGAAGGCATAGAGGTCGGTCATCCCGGCGATATAGTCCGCCACCAGGCGCGCGGTTTCCGGCGAGTGAGCGGCCGGCGCATTGGCCCGCCATTCCGCGGGCAGAAGCTCGGGCTCGGTGAGATAGGCGTCGAAGAGCTGACGCACCACCTGCTTTGCCTCGCCCGCAGCACCCATGACCCGCTCGTGCCGATACATCCGGGTGAAGAGAAACCGCTTCAGCGCCCGCTCCTTGTCGCGCATCTCCTCGGAGAAGGCGACCACGGGTCCGCCGAGCCGGCGGATGTCATCGACCGATTGGGGCTTGGCGCCGTCCAATCGACGGCGGGTCTCCTCTATCAGGTCGCTCACCATGCGGTCAATCAGCCGGCGGACCGATTCATGGATGAGCCGCGTCGGCTCCAGCCCGGGATATCGGGCGCTCACGATCCCGATCACCTCGCCGGTCAGCGGGACCGACGCCAGATCCTCCAGCGGGAAGAGCCCGGCCCGCAAGCCGTCATCGATGTCATGATTGTTATAGGCGATGTCGTCGGCGAGTGCCGCGACCTGGGCTTCGGCGCCCGGCCAGCCGGCGAGCTCCAGATCCTGCGCCTCGGCGGCGTAGCGGGCGATGCTGGCCGGCACGCCCCGCGCCCTCGCCTTGGCCCCCGCCGCCGGCCCTTCGAGCGGGCCGTTATGCTTGGCGATGGCTTCCAGGCATTCCCAGGTCAGGTTGAGCCCGTCGAACTCGGCGTAGCGGCGCTCCAGGGAGACCAGGATCCGGAAGGTCTGCTCGTTGTGGTCGAAGCCGCCGAAGGGCGCCATGGCCTCGTCCAGCGCCTCTTCCCCGGCATGGCCGAAGGGCGGGTGGCCGAGATCATGGGCGAGCGCCACGGCCTCAGCCAGATCCTCGTCGAGCCCCAGGGCACGAGCGATGGAGCGGGCGATCTGGGCCACCTCGATGCTATGGGTGAGGCGCGTGCGGTAATGATCGCCCTCGTGATGGACGAAGACCTGGGTCTTGTGCTTCAGGCGCCGGAAGGCCGTGGAATGGATGATCCGGTCCCGGTCGCGCTGGAAAACCGAGCGCATGGCGCTCTCCGCCTCGGGCCAGCGGCGGCCGCGGCTTCGGTCCGGCCGGCTGGCATAGGGGGCGAGCGGGGGTGTTGACCATGCCATGGGGATCGGAAGGTATCGGCTGGGCCAGGGTTTGACAAACCGCCTGCCCTCCTTACATTGAGGGGTGCGAGGTATATCCTACCAACCTCGGGAACCGGCGATCGGAAGACCATGAACCAGATCAGCCCTGTGAGAGAAGTCAGCCTGACCGCCGCCGCCGCGCGGCGAATCAGCACGCTCGTCGCCGCCGAGGGCAACCCCGGACTGATGCTCCGCCTGGCCGTCTCGGGCGGCGGCTGCTCGGGCTTCCAATACGGCTTCTCCTTCGACGACACCCGCAACGAGGACGATCTGGTCTTCGAGCGCGACGGGGTCAAGCTGCTGGTGGATCAGACCTCCATCGACCTGCTGGGCGGCGCCGAGATCGATTTCGTCGAGGATCTCGTCGGCTCCTCCTTCCAGGTCCGCAATCCCAACGCCAGCTCCTCCTGCGGCTGCGGCAGCTCCTTCTCCGTTTGATCCGTATCGCGTCCTGGAACGTCAATTCGGTCCGCAGCCGGATCGGGCTGGTGCTCGGCTGGCTGCGCGAGGCCAGGCCGGATGTCGTCCTTCTGCAGGAGATCAAATGCCAGACCGAGGGCTTCCCGCGACTGGAGGTCGAGGATCTCGGCTATAATCTCGCGATCGTCGGGCAGAAGAGCTACAACGGCGTCGCCATCCTCTCCCGCCACCCCATGACCATCGAGGCCGAGCGCCTGCCCGGCTTCGTCGAGGACGAGCCGGCGCGCTATGTCGAGGGCCTCGTCCAGGCGGAGGGCAAGGTGGTGCGGGTGGCCAGCATCTACCTGCCGAACGGCAATCCTGCCGACAGCGACAAATACCCCTATAAGCTCGCCTGGCTTGAGCGGTTGCGGGGGCACGCCCAGAACCTGCTCGCCCTCGAGGAGCCGCTGGTCCTCGGCGGCGACTACAACATCTGTCCGACCGATGACGACGTCTACGATCCCATCGGCTGGAAGGATGATGCGCTCTGCCGGCCGGAGAGCCGCGCGGCCTTCCGCCGCCTGGTCAATCTCGGCTTCACCGACGCCTTCCGTGCGCTCCACTCGGAGCCGCACCGCTATACCTTCTGGGACTACCAGGCGGGGCGCTGGCAGAAGGACCAGGGGCTGCGCATCGACCATCTGCTGCTTTCACCGCAAGCGGCCGACCGCCTCACCGCCGCCGAGATCGACAAGACCCCCCGCCACAAGGACAAGCCCTCCGACCACACGCCCGTGTGGTGCGAGCTGGAGCTTTAGGTCGCGCCGCTCTGCCTTCCTAGCGCGGCCTCGCGCTATCCAAACGATTTGAGCGATGTCTCCCCGTCTCGTCATTCCCGCGGAAAGCGGGAATGACGGAAGTGCGCATATGAAAGAATGGCGACCGCAACGAGGCGACAATCCGCTGCTGCCTTCCTGCTTGTCGAGCCACTCAATTACCGCTGATGCTTCCGCTGAACTCTCCCAGATTGATAAGAAAGGCAGATCCATGCGCAACACATTCGGTGCCGAACAGATCAGGGATCCACTTCTGCTGATATCGAGAATCCTTATGATGATCCTGTTCGTCGTGTTCGGCTGGCAGAAGCTGACGGGATACGGCGGAACGATCGCCTACTTCACCCAATCAGGCGTGCCCCTTCCCTCCTTGGCGGCGCCGGTCGCCGTGATCATGGAGCTGGGCGTCGCCCTTGCCATTGTCCTGGGCCTCTTCACCCGGCCGCTCGCGATTCTGCTCGGGCTCTACACGCTCGCAACCGCGATCCTCGGTCACCATTTCTGGACCATGTCAGGCGCGGAGCAGGTCGATGCCGAGATCCATTTCCTCAAGAACGTCAGCATCATCTCCGGCCTCTTCCTTCTCTATCTGACGGGTGCCGGACGTTTTTCACTCGACGAGAAGCTGAAGCTGGGCTGAGGTCGCGGGCCATTCGGCCCGGGTTGCGACCGGCGTTCAATTTCGCTGGAAGCAGTTTCCCGGCTGTCCGACCTGTTTTTACAGGGAATCTGCAGGCAATCCTCCATGCAGACTCTAAACTTACACTCTATACGCAAAACGCGTACTAGTCAACCGGCACGCTCGACGCCCGCCGTCCTCTACCCTTCGAAGGCCGGCCCCATCGGCATCAGTCTCATCCCGGGCCGCAGCTTCCGGTAGGCCAGCTTGCGGTGGTCGACGGGGTTGGGGCCGTCGGCGGCGACGATCAGGATCGCCTCGGCGATGGGCTGGAAATCGGCGCGGAAATGGACCGAGCTCTTGAGAGCGAGGATCTTCTCGGCCGTCGGTTCGATACCGAGATGGCGGAACATGGCCTGGTCGGCGGCCTGCTGCTTGCGGCTCGAGACGAGGATGCGAACGCCGCCGATGGCAAGCCGCGCCATGGGGCCGAGCTCCATGCGATTTCCGGCATAGAAGGGACCGGTGGCGTCGAAGCGCCCGTCCCCCAGCCGCTCGACGCGAAAGCGCCCCGCCAGAGGCCGATGGCCCGGCAGGCGCGAGATCTCGCCAATGGCGAGCTCGATCTCCGCCCCCTCCCCCGCCCCATGGGCGGCGGCAGCCGTCACCGGG
>DATHQQ010000081.1:0-6127 GCA_035482595.1 Verrucomicrobiia bacterium | reverse complement strand
AGGTCAGCAAGCACTGATCTCTAATGCCGTCATGGTCGGCGAAGGCCGACCATCCACGAGTTTGCCTCCGCAAGCTGCGCATCTTGGTCTGTTTCTCCGGCATCGTACAAACGGAGCGGCCCTAAGACGTGGATGGTCGGCCTTCGCCGACCATGACGTTAGAGGGAGAGAGAGCGGGGACTACCCGCCCTACCCCACATGCTCCGACAGATCGTGGATCGTCGCCTGCGCGCCGCAGAGGCGGCAGGCGGGGTCGCGGGGAATGCGGAGCGTGCGGAACTCCGTCGCCAGACCGTCATATATAAGGAGTCGACCCGAGAGGGTCTCGCCCAAGCCCAGCAGTTCCTTCAGTACCTCCGTCGCCTGCAGTGCCCCGGCGCTGCCGGCAAGCGCGCCGAAGATGCCGGCCTCCTCGCAGCGCGGCACGAGATCGGCCGGTGGCGCCTCGGGGAAGAGGCAGCGGTAGCAGGGATGCGGCGGGCCGAGATGAGCCTTGAAGACCGAGAGCTGGGCATCGAAGCGCAGCAGGGCGGCGGAGACCAACGGCTTCCTCTGGAGATAGCAGGCATCGTTCAGCAGATAGCGGGTGGCGAAATTGTCGCTGCCGTCGGCGACGAGGTCGTAGCCCGCCACCAGCGCAGCCGCATTGCTAGCCGTAAGGCGGACCGCATGGGTCTCGACCTTGATCTCGGGATTGATGGCGGCGATCGTCGCCTTGGCGCTCGCCACTTTGGTCCGGCCGAGGCTGGCGGTGCCATGGATGATCTGGCGCTGCAGGTTCGAGAGCTCGACCGAATCGTCGTCGACGATCCCGATGCGTCCCACCCCGGCCGCCGCGAGATAGAGCAGCATGGGCGAGCCGAGCCCGCCCGCGCCCAGCACGAGGACGCTGCTCGCGAGCAGCTTCTCCTGCCCCGCCTCGCCGACCTCGTCGAGGATGACATGGCGGGCGTAGCGCTCGAGCTGGGTATCGGTGAGAGCCGTCATCGCCGGGGCCTCACCGCCGGCCGGTCGAGCCGAAACCGCCGGTGCCCCGCGCGCTGTCGGGCAGGACATCGCTCTCGCGCCAGGCGAGGCGGGCGACCGGGGCGATGACGAGTTGGGCGATGCGGTCGCCGCGTTCGAGCCGGAAGGGCACCTCGCCGAGGTTGATCAGGATGACGCCGACTTCGCCGCGATAATCGGCATCGATGGTGCCGGGGCTGTTGAGCAGGGTCACGCCATGCTTGAGGGCCAGGCCCGACCGCGGCCGGATCTGGGCTTCATAGCCCGCAGGCAAGGCGATGGAGATTCCCGTCGGCACGAGCCGCCGGGTGCCCGGCAGCAGTTCCACCGCCTCATCTACCGCGGCCAGGAGATCGAGACCCGCCGCATGTTCCGTCGCATAGGCGGGAAGCGGCAAGCCGGCGCCATGGGCCAGGCGCTGCAGCGGAACTTCGATGGGAGTCACGGATCTCAGGCCGAGCGGGCCAGACGGCGCTGGATATTGTCGGCGAGGCGCTCGGCCACCTCGAGCTTGCTGAGGCGCGGCCAGCTCTCGACCCCATCGGCGCCCACGAGATGCACGGTGTTCTCCGCGCCGCCGAAAGTGCCGGAGCCCGCCGAGACGTCATTGGCGAGGATGAGGTCGCAGCCCTTGGCAGCGAGCTTCTTCTTCGCATTGGCGATGAGATCCTCGGTTTCGGCGGCGAAGCCGACGACGACCAGCGGCCGCGCATTGCCGGGCGCCGCCAGGGTCGCGAGGATGTCGGGGTTGCGGGTGAGTGCGATGGCCGGCGCCTCGCCCGATCCCTTCTTCATCTTCTGTGCCGCCGGTTTGGCGGGACGCCAATCGGCGACCGCCGCGGCGCAGACCGCGATATCGGCAGGCAGAGCGGCTCGGCAGGCGGCCAGCATTTCCTCGGCGCTCTCGATATGATGCACCTCGACACCGGCCGGGTCGGGCTCGGCGGTCGGGCCGGAGACCAGCACCGTCGCCGCCCCGCGCCGGGCCAGCGCCGCGGCGATGGCATGGCCCTGCTTGCCGGAGGAGCGATTGGCGATGAAGCGCACGGGATCGATGGCCTCGAAGGTGGGGCCGCTGGTGACCAGGGCCCGCCGGCCGCTCAGGGGCGCATCGGCGCCGAAATAATCTTCGATGGCCGCCAGGATCTCCATCGGCTCGGCCATCCGCCCGCTGCCGAACTCGCCGCAGGCGAGATCGCCCGCCTCGGGCCCGACCTGGAAGACACCGCGGGATTTGAGGGTGGCGATATTGGCCTGGGTCGCCGGATGGGCCCACATCATGGTGTTCATGGAAGGCGCGATCAGGACCGGCTTGTCGGCCGCCAGCAAGGTGGTGGCGGCGAGATCGTCCGCCAGCCCCTGGGCCAGCTTGGCAAGGAGATCGGCGCTCGCCGGGGCCACCACGATCAGGTCGGATTCCCGCGACAGGCGGATATGGCCCATCTCGCTCTCGTCGGTGAGGGAGAAGAGCTCCTGATAGACCTTGCTCTCGCTGAGGGCCGCCACCGACAGCGGAGTTACGAACTGGGCCCCGCCCTTGGTGAGAATCGTGCGCACGGCCACGCCCCGCTCGCGCAGGCGCCGGATCAACTCCAGGCTCTTATAGGCGGCGATGCCGCCGGAGATCACGAGGAGGATGCGCTTGCCGGCCAGCATGAGGGAACTCCTTCAAGCTACAAGGTAGGAAATCGCACCACCTGCCGCAAGCAGGGTAGCTAGGAGCGAGCTCGAAGGCCCTTGGCCATCTGGACCAGCTCGCGAAGCCGGCCGCGGGCGAAGAGGAGCAGGACCGCGACATAGACCACCGTACCGAGGACCACGCCCGCGCCGAGCTGGAGGGCCGGGCTCTCCCCGGTCACCAGGGTCTCGAATCCCAGCACGGCGGCCGCCATAGCCGCCGCCCCCAGGCTGGGAACGAGCGCCTCGCCGAGATAGGCCCCGAGGGGAAAGCGCACCAGCCGGCGCAGCACGGTCAGCTCGACGCCGTAGAAGATGATCTGGGTCGCGGCCACGGCCACGGCCACGCCCGGTATGCCCCAGCGCACGCCGATCAGGCTGAGCCCGACCTGGGTCACGGCCTGGGCGGTCACGACGCCGAGACGGATGGTCGGGCGGCCCAGCGCCGTCACCACATGGCCGAAGAAGAAGCCCAGGCAATAGGCCAGCGAGAAGAAGGCGAGGATGCGGGTCGGCAGGATGCTGGGCTCCCATTGGTCGCCGACGCCGACGCGGATGAGCGAGGGCGCGATGGCGGCCAGGCCGATGAAGGCGGGGATCACGGTCAGGCTGAGCAGGCGCTGGGCCGTGATCAGCCCGCGGGCCACCCGCTCGCGATCCTCCTGGATGCGCGAGAAGAGCGGCACCACGGCGCGCTCTGTGCTCCCGGCCACGAAATCGGTGATGATGGAGACCAGCCGCTGGGCAACGCTGTAATAGCCCACCTCCGTGGCGCCGAAATAGAAGCCCAGCAGCAGCCGGTCGGCCTGGCCGCCGAGGATGCGGAGCAGATTGGTCGCCAGCACATTGAAGCCGAAGCCGAAGAGATCGGCGAAATGGCGCCGGGAGAAGGCGAAGCGCGGCCGCCAGGCGACGATGGCCCAGAGGATCACCACCCCCACCGCCTGGCTGACGAGACCCTGGCCCACCAGCGCCCAGACGCCCATGCCGGCGAAGGCCATGACGACGCCGACCGCCCCGCCGATGAGCGCGCTCGCCGTCTGGCGCAGCGCCAGATCGCGGAAGCGCAGCTCGCGCCGGGCGAGCCCGATCTGCACGACGCTGACCGAAGTGAGCAGAGGCGCCAGAGAGTACCAGCGCAGCACCGGCGCCAGCCGCGGCTCGCCATAGAGATCGGCCAGCGGGCCGGCGAAGGCGATGGTGAGGATCATCAGCACCAGGCCGACGCCGAGATTGGCCCAGAAGGCCGAATCCTTATGGGCCTCCTCGATGGTCTCGCGCTGGATGAGGGCGGTGGTGAGACCCTGGTCGGAGATGGTCTGCACCGCCATGAGATAGACCTGGGCCAAGGCCGCCAGGCCGAAGGCCGAAGGCTCGATGAGCCGCGCCAGCAGCAGGAACACGCCGGCCGAGACGATCTTCATCCCCCAGCTCTCGCCCATGGACCAGAGCGCGGTCACCAGCGCGGTACGCTTCAGGGACATGGCGGCGCCATCGGTGGGCGGGTATGCCTTCGCTTAACCGTCATGGTCGGCATAGGCCGACCATCCACGAGTTTGCATGCCCTAAGCTGCGCATGTTGGGCCCTCGCGACGACCACCCCACAAGCTGCGCGATCGCAAAGACGTGGATGCTCGGGACAAGCCCGAGCATGACAAGAATAGTGCAAGAAGGCCAAAAATCGACTCTGTCGCCGGCAAACTCGTGGATGGTCGGCCTTCGCCGACCATGACGCTTGAGAGAGCGAGGGTTGCCGGCCGCAACCGGATTGTCCCGGGACGGACATGGCCCCCACCTCGTCACCGCGCCAACAAGAGAATGAGCGCGGCGAAGATGGCGGCGAGCCAGATGTGCCAGGTGATGGAGCGGCGGTCCTCCCGGTTCATCTCGGTGAGTGCCGCCATGGTTTCGGGGGCGAGATTGATCCCGCGGCGGGCGGTCGAGGCCGCGGCTTCCATATCGGCGATGAGCTCGGGCAGGCGGCCGGCGATGCGCCCGAGCTCGCGGGTCCCCTCGGCGATGCGCGCCTCTGGGCCGCGGTTCTCGCGCATCCATTGCTCCACCAGAGGCTGGGCGAGGGTCCAGATATTGAGGGCGGGGTTGAGCTGGCGGCTGACGCCCTCGGCCATCAGCATGTTCTTCTGCAGCAGCAGGAGCTGGGGCTGGGCCTCCATGTCGAAGGATTCCGAGAGTCGCAGGAGCTGGCCCAGCACCTGGGCGAAGGAGATCTCGTCCAGGGAGCGGCCGAAGATCGGCTCGCCGATGGAGCGGCAGGCCTGGGTGAATTCCTCGATCGACTGGTCCGCCGGCACGAATCCCGCCGCAAACTGCACCTCGGCGACCCGGCGGTAATCGCGCTCGAGGAAGCCCAGCAGCATGTCGGCGAGGTAGTAGCGCGTCTTGCGGTCGAGGCGGCCCATGATGCCGAAATCGACGGCCCCTATATTGCCCTCGAGATCGACGAACATGTTCCCGGGATGCTGGTCCCCGTGGAAGAAGCCGTCGCGGAAGGCCTGCTTGAAGAAGATCGCCGCGGCGCGGGCCAGCGCCAGATCGATGTCGATGCCCGCGGCCAGCATCCCCGCGCGGTCGTCCATGCGGATCCCGGTCAGCCGCTCGAGGGTCAGCGCGCGCCGCGTCGTCCGCCGCCAATCCACCTGCGGCACGCGGTAGCTGGTATCCCCGGCGAAGTTCTCCGCCAGCTCGGCGGCGGCCGCCGCCTCCAGCCGCAGATCGATCTCGACCCGGACCATGGCGCGGAAGGTCTTGACCACCGCCAGCGGCTTGAAGCGGCGCAGGCGGGGCTGGCTGCGCTCGATCCATTCGGCGATCCAGGACATGAGGTCGATGTCGCGGGCAAAAGCCTCCTCGATGCCGGGGCGGAGGATCTTGACCGCCACCGGCTCCCCCTCCGTGGTGACGGCGTAATGCACCTGGGCGATGGAGGCCGCCGAGACGGGGGTCTCGTCGAAGGAGAGGAACAGCGCCTCCAGGGGCTGGCCGAGCTCCGCCTCGAGGATGGCCGCGGCCTCCTCGCCCGGAAAAGGCGGCAGGCGATCCTGGAGCCGCGCCAGGTCCTGGGTCACCTCCTCGCCCAATATGTCGGAGCGGGTGGCGAGGAGCTGGCCGAGCTTGATGAAGACGGGGCCGAGATCGATCAGGGCACGGGCGAGGCGCTCGCCCGGCCGGCCGGTCTCCTTCTCGCGGGAAAAGAGCCGGGCCAGCAGCAGGATGGCGGGCGCCAGCCCGGCGCCTTCGATCTGCTGCAGGAACGGCGCCAGCGCCCCGTGACGGGCCAAAGTACGCGCGACGGTGGTGAGCCGGGCGATGTTGCGGCAGGCGCGGAACAAACGGCCTCAGATGCGCCAGGCGGAATGAAGGGCCGCGATGCCGCCGGAAAGATCGCGATAGCTCGTGCGCTCCAGCCCGGCGGCCGCCATGCGCG
>DATHQQ010000080.1:0-2370 GCA_035482595.1 Verrucomicrobiia bacterium | reverse complement strand
AATCGAAATCCTGGGTGCCGGCGGAGGTGCCGAAGGCGGTCTTCAGCCCATAGCCCGTGGGGGAATGGCAGACCCGGGCGCAGGTATCGACGTTGTTGTTGCCGAAGCCGGCGCGGATCAGCTTCTGGACGAGATAGGTTTCCTCATTGGTGCAGCGCGAGGAGGTGATGCCGCCGATGGAATCCCGGCCATAGGCCGCCTGGATGCGCTTGAACTCGGATGCTGCATGACCGATCGCCTCTTCCCAGCTCACCTCGCGCCAGGGATCGGTGATCCTGGCCCGGATCATCGGCTTGGTGATGCGATCCTTGTGGGTGGCATAGCCCCAGGCGAAGCGGCCCTTGACGCAGGAATGGCCGTGGTTCGCCTGGCCGTCCTTGTAGGGGACCATGCGCACGACCTTGGTGCCCTGCATCTCTGCCTTGAAGGAGCAGCCGACGCCGCAATAGGCGCAGGTGGTGACGACGCTATGCTCGGGCTGCCCGGCCTCGATGATGGAATTCTCCATCAATGTCGCGGTCGGGCAGGCCTGGACGCAGGCGCCGCAGGAGACGCATTCGGAATCGAGGAAGCCCTCATCCTGGCCGGCGGCGACATGGGAGGCGAAGCCGCGCCCGTCGATGGTGAGGGCGAAGGTGCCTTGCACCTCCTCGCAGGCGCGGACGCAGCGCGAGCAGACGATGCATTTGGCCGGATCGAAGGTGAAATAGGGGTTCGACTTGTCCTTCTCGGCGACCAGATGGTTCTCACCCTCATAGCCGTAGCGCACCTCGCGCAGCCCCACGGCGCCGGCCATGTCCTGAAGCTCGCAATCGCCATTGGCGGCGCAGGTCAGGCAATCCAGCGGATGATCGGAGATATAGAGCTCCATCACCCCGCGGCGGAGCTGCGCCAGCCGCGGCGATTGCGTCTTCACCTTCATGCCCGGCTCGACGAGGGTCGTGCAGGAAGCCGGCGTGCCGCGCCGGCCCTCGATCTCCACCAGGCAGAGCCGGCAGGAGCCGAAGGCGTCCAGGCTGTCGGTGGCGCAGAGCTTGGGAATCTTCACGCCCGATTCCATCGCTGCCCGCATCAGCGAGGTGCCTGCCGGCACCGTCACCGGCGTGCCGTCGATCTCCAGCGACACGAGAGCGCCTGCGCGCTCCGGCGTGCCGTAGTCGATCTCCTTGATCAGGGTCATGGGCGGCCTCGACGTCATATTCGTCTCCCTACTCGGCGGCGGTCATTCGGCAGCTAGGGCGGGACGCCGGTCGAAATCCTCGGGAAAATGCCGCAGCGCGCTCATCACCGGCAGCGGCGTGAGGCCGCCCAGCGCGCAGAGCGAGGCATCGGTCATGGTGGTGCAAAGATCCTGCAGCAGATCGAGCTGGGCGACCGGATCCTCTCCGGCGATGATCTTGTCGATCACCTCCACGCCGCGGGTCGAGCCGATGCGGCAGGGCGTGCATTTGCCGCAGGATTCGATGGCGCAGAATTCCATGGCGAAGCGCGCCTGGCGGGCGAGGTCGACGGTGTCGTCGAAGACCACCACCCCGCCATGGCCGACCATGCCCTTCTCAGCGGCAAAGGCCTCGTAGTCCAGCGGCGTATCCAGCAGGGTCGCCGGGAAATAGGCGCCCAGCGGCCCGCCCACCTGCACCGCGCGCAGCGGCCGGCCGCTGGCCGTGCCGCCGCCGAAATCCTCGATCAACTGGCGGAGCGTGAGGCCGAAGGCCTTCTCCACCAGCCCCGCCTGCTTGACATTGCCGGCGAGCTGGAAGGGCAGCGTGCCCTGGGAGCGCCCGACGCCATAATCGCGATAGAAGTCAGCGCCGCGGGCCATGATGATCGGCACGCTCGCCAAGGTGATGACGTTGTTGATGACGGTGGGCTTGCCGAACAGGCCCTTGATCGCCGGCAGCGGTGGCTTGTAGCGGATGATGCCCCGCTTGCCTTCCAGGCTCTCCAGCAGCGAGGTCTCCTCGCCGCAGATATAGGCTCCGGCCCCGAGGCGGAGCTGGATGTCGAAGCGCTTGCCGCTGCCCGCGACATTGGCGCCCAGCCAGCCGGCGTCGCGCGCGATCTCGACGGCGCGCGCCATCTGGCGGAAGGCATGGGGATATTCCGAGCGGATATAGACCCAACCCTCCGTGGCCCCCACGGCGATGCCGGCGATGGTCATGCCTTCGATCAGGCAGAAGGGATCGCCTTCCATGAGCATGCGGTCGGCATAGGTCCCGCTATCGCCTTCATCGGCATTGCAGACGATGTATTTCTGCTCGGCCTCGACGCCGAGGACGGTCTTCCATTTGATGCCCGCGGGAAAGCCCGCCCCGCCGCGCCCACGCAGACCCGAGCGGGTCACCTGCTCGACGATCGCCGCCG
Organism: Verrucomicrobiia bacterium; assembly: GCA_035482595.1. Lineage (GTDB taxonomy): Bacteria > Pseudomonadota > Alphaproteobacteria > Dongiales > Dongiaceae > DASXQK01. The sequence goes on along the minus strand of DATHQQ010000080.1, from coordinate 6 downwards.
GCTCCA
>DATHQQ010000079.1:0-20087 GCA_035482595.1 Verrucomicrobiia bacterium | reverse complement strand
ATTCCGAGAACAGGATCCCGTTATTGGCGATGATGCCGATGGGATAGCCGTAGAGCCGGGCGAAGCCGCAGACCAGCGTCGCGCCGTAGAGCTGCTTGAACTCGTCGAAGACGCTGCCATCGACCAGCCGGGCGATGACCTCGCGCACGTCATAGGGCTTCTTCGCATCGCTCGGGACGATGCCGTCGAGCTCCGCCGTGTCGAAGCGGGGCTCGGCCGGCTCGCGGATTTCCAGAGAGATGGCCTTCGGCCGGTTGAGGTGGGCGATCGCCCGGCGGCAGATCGCCAGCGCATGGGCATCGTTCTGCGCATAGTGATCGACCACGCCCGAGCGGCGGGCATGGACATCGGCGCCACCCAGGTCCTCCGCGCTGACCTCCTCGCCCGTCGCCGCCTTCACCAGCGGCGGGCCGCCCAGGAAGATCGTGCCCTGATTGCGGACGATGATCGCCTCATCCGACATCGCCGGCACATAGGCGCCGCCCGCCGTGCAGGAGCCCATGACGACGGCGATTTGGGGAATGCCTGCCGCCGACATGTTCGCCTGGTTGAAGAAGATCCGGCCGAAATGCTCGCGGTCGGGAAAGACCTCGTCCTGACGCGGCAGATTGGCGCCGCCGGAATCGACGAGATAGATGCAGGGCAGCCGGTTCTGCAGCGCTATCTCCTGGGCGCGCAGATGCTTCTTCACGGTCAGCGGATAGTAGGTACCGCCCTTGACCGTGGCATCATTGGCGACGATGACGCATTCGCGGCCCTCGACCCGGCCTATGCCGGTGATGATCCCGGCGGCCGGCACCTCCTCATTGTAGACACCATGGGCCGCGAGCTGGGAGAGCTCAAGGAACGGTGTCCCCGGATCCAGCAGCATTTCGACTCGCTGACGCGGCGAGAGCTTGCCGCGGGCGAGATGGCGCGCCATGGCCTTCTCCCCGCCGCCCTTTGCAATCTGGGCGACCTGCTGGCGCAGGTCCTCGACGAGGCCGCCCATGGCCTCCGCATTGGCCCGAAAGGCCGGTGAGCGCGGATTGGTCTCGGAGGTCAGGACAGGCATGGGCCGATGAATTTCCCCGCAGGCTCGATGGCGGCGTGGGCGTCGATTCCCGCACCCAGCATCCCCGGGCAGTTTAACCGGGGCAAGGGAAAACCCGGGCCTACCATCCGCCGGTCGCCAGCCAACGGTCGAGCTGGTCCAGCCGGTCATGGCCCCAGAAGGGCTCGCCATCGACGAAGAAGAAGGGTGAGCCGAAGACGCCGCGGGCAAGCGCCTGGTCGGTCGCGTCGCGCAGCGCCGCCTTGGACGCTGGCTGCTCCACCCCCTGTTCGAGCCCCTGGATCCCGAGACCGCGGGCGATCTCGGCGACGACCGGAACCGGGGTTATGTCCCGCCCCTCGCCGAAGGCCGCGTGATAGACCGCCTTCGCCAGGGCCTTGGCCCGCGACGGCGCCTCGACCCAATAGCAGGCGCGGCTGGCAGCCAAAGCGAAGAAGGGGAAGGGCTCGGGCAGTTTGAAGGGCACGCCCAGGAGCCGTGCCGAGCGGGCGAAATCCCGCCTTGCATAGTCGCCGCGCAGCGGCTGCTCGGTGAGCGCACGCTGGCCCGTCAGCTTGAAGGCCGCCCCCAGGACGAAGGGCCGCCAGGTGACGCTGCGACCGTGGCGCGCGGCCAGCCCATCGATCTCGGTCGAGGCGAGGTAGCCATAGGGCGAAGAGAAGTCGAAATAGAAGTCGATCGGCTCGGCCATCCCGCCTCCAGGGCTCAGTCTTCGATGATGCTGCGCGAGATGATCATGCGCTGGATGTCGCTGGTGCCTTCATAGATCTTGCAGACCCTGACATCGCGATAGATCCGCTCGACGGGGAAATCCGAGAGATAGCCATAGCCGCCATGGATCTGGATCGCATCCGAGGCGACCTCCTCCGCCATCTCGCTGGCATGGAGCTTGGCCATGGCGGCGAGCTTCAGGGAGGGGCGGCCAAGATCGCGCTCTCTTGCCGCGGCGTGGGTCAGCGCCCGGGCCGCCTCGATCTTGGTCGCCATGTCAGCCAGGCGGAAGGCGACGGCCTGATGCTCGACGATGGGTTTCCCGAAGGTCACGCGCTGGCGGGCATAGGCCAGCGCCGCCTCATAGGCGGCCCGCGCCAAGCCGATCGCCTGCGCAGCGATGCCGATGCGCCCGCTCTCAAGATTGGCTAGCGCGATGCGCAGCCCCTCGCCCTCTTGGCCCAGCCGGGCGTCGATCGGAAGGCGGCAGTTCTCTAGGACGATATGGGCCGTGTCCGAGGCGTGCTGGCCCAGCTTCTTCTCCAGCCGCGTCACCTTGAAGCCGGGAGTCGCGGTCGGTACCAGGAAGGCGCTGAGGCCACGCTTTCTCGCCGTCGGATCGGTGACGGCAAAAAGCACCGCGAGCCCCGCCTTGCTGCCGTTGCTGACGAATTGCTTGCTGCCGTCGAGGATATAGAAATCGCCCTCGCGCCGCGCCCGAGTGCGGATTCCCGCCGCGTCCGACCCGGCCTCGGGCTCGGTCAGACAGAAGCAGGCAAGCATCTCACCCGAAGTCATCGCATGCAGATATCGCTGCTTCTGGGCCTCACTGCCGAATCCCAGCACCGGCAGGCAGCCGACCGAATTATGCACGGCCATGATCGTGCTGCAGGATCCGTCACCGGCCGCGATCTCCTCCACCGCCAGGGCATAGGTGAGATAGTCGACCCCCGCACCGCCCCATTCCGGCGGCACCAGCATGCCCAGGAGGCCGAGCTCGCCCATGGCCTTGACGGCCTCGGCGGGAAAGCGCGCGTCGCGATCCCATTCCGCGGCAAAGGGCGCCAACCGTTCGGCCGCGAAGCTTCGCGCCATGTCGCGGATCATGATCTGATGTTCGTTCAGCGACATGGGCAGCTTCCCTCTGTCGCGGGCAGCGCCATCAGCTCCTCTTGCGGCGGGGGCCATGGGCGCGACGCTCCTTCGCGCGCCGCCGCGCCGTCACCTCGATCTCGATCCGCATGCGTGGGTCGACGAGGCCGGCGATGATGGCGGTGGAGGCGGGCCGGATATCGCCGAAATATTGCCCGAGGATGGGCGCGATCTCCGCCCAGTCCTTGGCCCGGGGGAAGATGTAATTCACCCGGACGACATCGGCGAGGCTGGCCCCGGCCTGCTTGAGAGCCGCGGCGACATTGCGGAAGGTCTGGTGCACCTGCTCCGCCAGATCGCTGGAGATCGACATGGCGGCGTAGTCGAAGCCCGTGGTGCCGGCGACGAAGACCCATTCGCCATCGACCACGGCGCGGGAATAGCCGGCCACCTTCTCGAAAGGGGAGCCGGAAGAAATCAATCGACGGGTCATGAATTCAATCCCTTTTGGCGCGGCGGGGCCCGCCGCAGGAGCTCGCCGCCGCAATTGGGGCAGGCATGGTTCATGGCTTCGGCGCAAGCGCCGCACCAGGTGCATTCGAAGCTGCAGATATAGACCTCGGCGGAATCATGACGCAGCGTCCTGCCGCATTTCTCGCAAGCCCCGCGCATTTCCAGCGACATGCGCCTGACCTCACTTCGTCTCGTTGAAGAGCTCGCGGCCGATCAGCATGCGGCGGATCTCGCTGGTGCCGGCGCCGATCTCATAGAGCTTGGCGTCGCGCAGCAGGCGCCCTGTGGGAAAATCATTGATATAGCCGTTGCCACCCAGGGCCTGGATCGACTCCAGGGCCATCCAGGTCGCCTTCTCCGCCGCGAAAAGGATGGCGCCCGCCGCATCCTTGCGTGCCGTCTCGCCGCGATCGCAGGCCTGGGCCACGGCGTAGACATAGGCGCGGGCCGCGTTCATCGTGGTGTACATATCGGCGATCTTGCCCTGCATCAGCTGGAACTCGCCGATCGGCTGGCCGAACTGGTGGCGCTGATGCACATAGGGCAGCACCACATCGAGGCAGGCCTGCATGATGCCCAGCGGCCCACCGGCGAGCACGGCACGCTCGTAATCCAGCCCGCTCATCAGCACCCGCACGCCCTCGTTCTCGCCGCCGAGGCGGTTCTCCTCCGGCAGCTCGCAATCGACGAAGACCAGCTCGCAGGTATTGGAGCCCCGCATGCCGAGCTTGTCCAGCTTGGGCGAGGTGGTGAAGCCCTTCATGCCCTTCTCGACGATGAAGGCGCTGATCCCCCGTGGCCCCGCCGCCGCATCGGTCTTGGCATAGACCACCGCGACATCGGCATCGGGGCCGTTGGTGATCCACATCTTGGTGCCGTTCAGCACATAGCGATCGCCCCGGCGTTCCGCCCTCGTGCGCATGGAGACGACATCCGAGCCCGAGCCCGGCTCGCTCATGGCCAGCGCGCCGACGTTATGGCCGGAGATCAAATCGGGGAGATAGCGGCGCCGCTGTGCCGAGCTGCCGTTGCGCCGGATCTGGTTGACGCAGAGATTGGAATGGGCGCCATAGCTGAGGCCGACGCTGGCGGAAGCCCGGCTGATCTCCTCCATGGCGACGACATGCTCGAGATAGCCCATACCGGCGCCGCCCAACTCCTCCTCCACCGTGATGCCGAGGAGGCCCAAGGCGCCCAACTTGGGCCAGAGATCCATGGGGAAGCTGTTGCTGCGGTCGATTTCGGCGGCCCGCGGGGCGATCTCCGCCGCGGCAAAGCCAGCGATCTGCTCGCGCAGCATGCCGACGGTTTCTCCCAGACCGAAATCGAGCCCGTTCATGGCCTTAGACTAACCTCCCCCGACCCCTGGCAACAGGGGGGCGTTACTTCACCGCCTCATTGGCCTGCGCGTCGGCCACCGTCACCGCCGTCATATTGACCAGGCCCCGGACCGAGATCGTCGGGGTCACGATATTCGCCGCCTGGGCCACGCCCATGAGGATCGGCCCGATGGACATCCCCTCTCCCAGCTGGCGCAGGAGGCCCAGGGCCAGATTGGCCGCGTCCATGGTGGGCATGACCAGAAGATTGGCCGGTCCGGCAAGCCGGGAATGAGGGAACAGACGCTCGCGCAGCTCGGGCGAGACCGCGAGCTCGGCCTGCATCTCCCCCTCGATCTCGAAATCCGGATGGGCAGCCAGCACCAAGGCGAGCGCCGCCCGCATCTTGCGGGCCGAAGGCTCGTCGCTGGCCCCGAAGCTGGAATGGGAGAGCAGCGCGGCCTTGGGCTCGATCCCGAAGCGGCGCATCGCCTCGGCCGCGATCAAGGTCATCTCGGCGATGCACTCGGCCGTGGGCTCGGCGGTAACATGGGTATCGCACAGGAAGAAGGCACCCTTGCGCAGCACCAGCACCGTCAGTGCCGAGGGCGCCTCCACTTCGCGACGCAGGCCGATGATGTCGCGCACATGGCGCAGATGGCGATGATACCGCCCATCCACGCCGCAGATCAGGGCATCCGCCTGACCCTGTTTCACCATGAGGGCCGCGATGACGGTGGTCTGGGTGCGCACCACCGTCTTGGCATCGTCGGGCGTGACGCCGCGCCGCTCCATCAGATTGTGATAGAGCGTCCAGTATTCCTTGTAGCGCCGGTCGCTCTGGGGGTCGACCAGCTCGAAATCCTGCTCCGGCTTGATCCGCAGACCGAGCTGGCGCAGCCGGCTCTCGATCACCCGGCGGCGGCCGAGCAGGATCGGATGGGCCAGCTTCTCGTCGATCACGGTCTGGACCGCGCGCAGCACGCGCTCATCCTCGCCCTCGGCATATACCACGCGCTTGGGATCGCGCCTGGCGCGATCGAAGAGCGGCTTCATCACCAGTCCGGTGCGGAAGACGAATTGGCTCAGCTTGTCGCGATAGGCGGGGAAATCGGCGATGGGGCGCGTTGCAACGCCGCTCTCCATCGCCGCCTTGGCGACGGCCGTGGCGATCTCCACGATCAGCCGCGGATCGAACGGCCGCGGGATCAGATATTCCGGCCCGAAGGCCGGGGTCTCGCCGCCATAGGCCAGCGCCACGATATCGGAGGGTTCGGCCCGGGCCAGCGCGGCCAGGGCCTCCACGCAGGCCTTCTTCATCGCCTCGTTGATGGTGGTCGCGCCGACGTCGAGCGCGCCGCGGAAGATAAAGGGGAAGCAGAGGACGTTGTTGACTTGGTTGGGATAGTCCGAGCGGCCGGTGGCAATGACGGCATCGGGCCGCACGGCGCGCACCTCCTCCGGCATAATCTCGGGCGTCGGATTGGCAAGGGCAAAGATCAGCGGCTTGGCCGCCATCTTCTTGACCATCTCGGGCTTTAGCACGCCCGGCGCCGAGAGGCCGAGGAAGATATCCGCCCCCTCGATCACCTCGCCGAGGTTGCGCGCCCGGGTCTTCTTGGCATAGCGCGCCTTGCGCGGATCCATCAGCTCCTGGCGGCCTTCGAAGACCACGCCGACGATATCCGTCACGGTGATATTGGCGATCGGCAGGCCGAGATCGACCAGCAGGTCGAGGCAGGCGAGCGCCGCGGCCCCCGCGCCGGACACGACCAGCTTCGCCTTGGCGAGCTTCTTGTCGACCACGCGCAGCCCGTTGAGCAAGGCGGCGGCAACGATGATGGCGGTGCCGTGCTGATCGTCGTGGAAGACGGGAATGCGCATGCGCTCGCGCAGCCGCTGCTCGACCTCGAAGCATTCGGGCGCCTTGATATCTTCCAGGTTGATGGCGCCGAAGGTGGGCTCCAGCGCGGCGATGATGTCCACGAGGCGAGCCGGATCGCGCTCGTCGATCTCGATGTCGAAGACGTCGATGCCGGCGAAGGTCTTGAACAGCACCGCCTTGCCTTCCATGACTGGCTTGGCGGCAAGCGGACCGATAGGTCCCAACCCCAGGACGGCGGTGCCGTTGGTGATGACCCCGACCAGATTGCCCCGGGCGGTGACGCTGGCGGCCTCCCGGGGGTCCGCAACGATCACCTCGCAGGCGGCGGCCACCCCGGGGGAATAGGCGAGCGCCAGATCGCGCTGATTGGCCAGCGGCTTGGTCGCGACGATGGCGAGCTTTCCGGGGGTCGGTAGACGGTGATATTCGAGCGCGCTGTCTCTGAGCTTGTCGTCGGTCATACCGCCCTTGCCACCCGCCGGAACGGGGTCTTAGACGCGAGAGGCCCGGGCCGTCGCCGGCCAGGCCCCTGTTGAGGGTGCGCGCGATGAAATCGCCGACATCAAGGTAAATTCAATTCTATCAGTGGCTTAAGGCCGCATCGGGATCTGCGTAAGTAGCATCTCCAGTCAGGGGGAACAAGCCTGCAAATGCGACCGCTGGTGAGCGGCGCCGAAGCCGGAGACGGAAAGAGCCCGGACCGTCGCCGGCCGGGCCCTATCAGGATGGTGCGGTCGAGAAGACTCGAACTTCCACGGGTTGCCCCACAGCGACCTCAACGCTGCGCGTCTACCAGTTCCGCCACGACCGCATGCTTGTATTTAAGCGCCGCCGGGAATACCAAATCGGCCAGCCCCAAGCAAGCAGAAGCGGCAGGCCCTGACATACATGGAATGGCGGATCGATGACGCCCCGGTCGACTATGACGCCGCCCTCGGCGTCATGGATGCCCGGGCCAAGGATATTCGGGCGGGGACGGCGCCGGAGCTGGCCTGGCTCCTGGAGCATCCTTCCCTCTATACGGCGGGAACCAGCGCCAAGCCGGCCGATCTCCTGGTCCCCGACCGCTTCCCCGTTCACCGGTCCGGCCGGGGCGGCCAATACACCTATCATGGCCCCGGCCAGCGGGTCGGCTATGTCATGCTGGACCTGAAGCGCCGGGACCGGGCGGATGTCCGCGCCTATGTCCGCGACCTCGAGGAATGGATCATCGGGACCCTGGCCCGCTTCAATATCCGCGGTGAGCGCCGCCCGGGCCGCATCGGCATCTGGGTCGATCGGGGCGGAGGGCGGGAAGACAAGATCGCCGCCATCGGGGTGCGCATCCGGCAATGGGTGACTCTCCACGGCATCGCCATCAATCTCGACCCCGCCCTTGAGCATTTCTCCGGGATCGTACCCTGCGGGATCGCCGGCGAGGCCCTCGGGGTCACCTCCCTGCATCAGCTCGGCATCCTCATCTCCATGCCCGAGCTCGACAGCGCCCTCAAAACCAGCTTCGAGGAAGTGTTCGGGGCAGTCTAGGACCAGCGCGAGCTATAGATTGTTTCGCCGGGGCCCCATTGGTAACGTGCCTGTCAAGAAGCGAGTCCGAAACGGGAGGCCTGATGGCAGCCGCTGCCCTGAGCGCTGCGGAACGACGACGACCCTGGCTGCTGCTGTCACCCACTTTGGCGACGCTGAGCCTGCTGATGATCGCGCCGATGATCATCATGTTCGTCTATTCCTTCTATACGACGCTGGGCGGCGGGCGCGACAAGCCGGATTTCAACCTGGCCAATTGGATCGAGTTCTTCACCGATCCCTATTATCACCATTTCATCTGGCAGACGGCGCGGGTCTCCGCCATCACCACGGTGCTGTGCGCCCTCATGGGCTATCCCGCCGCCTACAGCATCGCCATGACCCGCTTCCGCCACAAATGGATGCTGCTCCTGCTGCTGATCGTGCCCTTCTGGATCAGCTTCATCATCCGCACCTTGTCCTGGATCCATATCCTGGGGGAGCAAGGTGCCATCAACGCCAGCCTCAGATGGCTGGGGATCATCAGCGATCCGCTGCCGATGCTCTACAACGAGGGCTCGGTGATCCTGGGCATGATCCACTTCCTGCTGCCCTACATGATTCTCAACATCTATGTCAGCCTGGAGGGCATCGACCGGAACCTCCTCTCCGCCGCGCGCACCCTGGGCTGCACCGCCTTCCAATCCTTCCGCGAGGTGACCCTGCCCCTCTCCCTGCCAGGGCTCGGCGCCGGCTCGCTGCTCTGCTTCGTGCTCGCCGCCGGCAGCTATGTGACGCCGGCGATCCTGGGCAATCCGCGCGATTATTTCTTCGGCAATCTCATCTACGACGCGACCATGACGGAGCTCAACTGGCCCATGGGCGCCACCCTCTCCATGGTGCTTTTCATCCTGCTGGGGGCCATCGCAGCGATCTACAGCCGCTACATGGGTCTTAGCCGGATCTATAAGGGGTTGAGCCGATGAGCGACGGGGTGATCGGTTGGCGGGCCATCAATTTCGCGAGCGTGCTGGTCTATCTGTTCCTGTTCGCGCCGATCATGGTCACCATGCTGCTGTCCTTCAACGCCTCCCAGTTCGGCGGCTTTCCCATGACGGGCTTCAGCTTCCACTGGTTCGGGGTGCTGATGCACAACGATATCGTGCTGGCCGCCGTGCGCCGCTCTCTGATCCTGGGCTCGCTGACTGCCACGATCTCCACGGTCCTCGGAATCTTTGCGGCCACCGCTCTGGTGCGCTACGAGTTCCCCGGCAAGGAATTCGTCAACACCCTGATGGTGGCGCCGGTGCTGATCCCGGAGACGGTGCTGGCCGTCGGCCTCCTGCTTTTCATCCGCTGGCTGCATGCCCCGCGCACCTTCATCGTCTTGCTGATGGGCCATGTCATGCTGTCCCTGCCCTATGTCGTGCTAGTGGTGCAGGCGCGCCTGCTCAGCATCAAGCGAGTCTATGAGGAGGCGGCGCTCAGCCTGGGCGCCAACCGGATGCAGACCTTCTTCGAGATCACCTTGCCGCTGCTGATGCCGGCGGTGCTGGCCGGCGTCCTTCTGGCCTTCACCATCTCCTTCGACAATGTCACCGCCACGCTGTTCTGGCGTCCGCCCGGCGTGGAGACCCTGCCGACCCAGATCTACGCCATGCTGCGCAATTCGATCAGCCCGGAGATCAACGCCCTGGGCACCTTCATGATCGTCATCACGGTGGGGTTGCCGCTGATCGGCGGGGGATTGGCCCGCTATATGGCGCGCAACCAGCGTTGACATCGACACAGAGCAAGTAACGGGAGGTTACCAAGATGAAGTTGGATATGACGAAGCGGCTCGAGCGGCTGCTCGGCCAGTTCCGGGCCGGCGAGATCGATCGCCGCCGCTTTCTGAGCCTGACCGCCGCCGCCGCGGCGACGGCCGGCGTCAGCACCGGCTGGAGCCGCCGTGCGCTGGCCGCCGCGGGCGAGGTGCGCTTCGACGGCTGGGGCGGCGTCGTGCAGGAGGCCCTCCACAACAACGCCTTCGTGCCCTTCACCCAGAAGACCGGCGTCAAGGTCGTCGAGGGGACATTCGGCGACGAGATCGACATCCTGACCAAGGTGAAGGCCGGCAATCCGGGCGACTACAACGTCATCCACAGCTCGGGCGTCGATTGGTACAAACGCTATATCGATCTCGGCTGGGGCTCCTCGCTCAATGAGGGCAATATCCCCAATCTCAAGCTGGTGATGACGGCGCTGATCGAGCCCTTCCGCAAGATCACGCCGGGCAGCCTCTCCGCCGCGCCCTACGACTACGGCACCACGGGCATCGCCTACAACACCAAATACATCACGAAGGACGAGGCCGAAAAACTCGGCGTCAACCTGCTGATCGACAAGCGCTTCAAGGACAAGATCGGCGCGGTCAATGAGATGCAGACCCGGGTCTGGTACGGCGCCCTGCAATCGGGCCAGAACCCCAACGACATCAAGGATATCGATGCCGTATGGGCCAAGGCGCGGGACAGCCGCGAACTCGTGAAGAAGTACTGGGAATCCGGCGCCGAGCTGATGGATCTCCTGAGCAAGGAGGAGATCATCGTGACGGAGGGCTGGTCGGGACGCATCGCCAAGCTGCAGCAGCAGGGCGCCCCCATCGCCTATATGGATCCTCCGGGTGGGCTCGCCTGGATGGAGGACATGCTGGTGCTGAAGGGCTCCCCCATGGGCGATTGCGAGCAGTTGCTGAACTTCATGCTCGAGCCGGCCGTGGCCATCGCCGTCGCCGAGGGGCAGAACTACCCGCCCTCCCTCGACCCGACCAAGGTCCAGCTCTCGGACAAGGTGAAGGCCCTGCCCGCCTTCGATCCCACCGGCACGCTGAAGGGCCTCACCTTCGCTGACCCGGTCTATTGGGGTTCGAAGTTCGACGAATGGGAGAAACAGTGGGATCGGATCGCCAAGGGCGCCTGATCCAGTCATGAGGGGATGCGGCGCCGGCGATCCGCCGGCGCCGCTGCACTCTTGGAAATTTTTGAATTCCTCTGCCGAGTGACGAGATGAATGCTCCCGAAGCCGCCGTCCAGCTGAACCGGGTCAGGCTCGGTTACGGCGATTTCATCGCCGTAAAGGACGTCGATCTGACGATCGAGAAGGGCTCCTTCCTCACCCTGCTCGGCCCCTCGGGCTGCGGCAAGACCACCCTGCTGCGCGCCATCGCTGGGCTGGTCCATCCCATGGCCGGCGAGATCATCATCAAGGGACGGCGCGTCAACGAGGTGCCGATCCACAAGCGCAATATCGGACTCGTGTTCCAGAACTACGCGCTGTTTCCGCACAAGAACATCTTCGACAATGTCGGCTTCGGCCTGAAATATCGCCGCATCGAGCGCAGCACCATCGCCGAGCGGGTCAAGCGCGCCCTCGATATCGTGCGCCTGCCCGGCGTCGAGCAGAAGCTCCCCTCCGAGCTCTCCGGTGGCCAGCAGCAGCGTATCGCCCTGGCCCGAGCCATCGTGATCGAGCCCGACGTCCTGTTGCTGGACGAACCGCTCTCGGCGCTGGATGCCAATCTGCGCGAGGAAATGCGCATCGAGCTGAAATCCATCCAGCGCGAGCTTGGGATCACCACGGTCTTCGTGACCCACGACCAGGAAGAGGCGCTTGCCATGTCCGACCGCGTCGTGGTGATGGACCACGGCGTTGTCGAGCAGACCGGGGCCCCGGAGGAGGTCTACCGCTGGCCTGCTTCGCGCTTCGTCGCCAATTTCCTTGGGCAATCGAACATCCTGCCGGGCGAGGTGGAGAGCGCCGCTGGTGCCGCCGCCATGGTGCGACTCTCCAATGGCGCGCGCATGAGCGTCGCCCACGGCGACGGTGCCGCGGCGGGACAGAAGGTCTCCGTGGTGGCGCGCGCCCATCGCGTCATCGTCGGCCCACCAGGCGCCGGCGGCGCCAACCGCTTCGCCGGAAAGGTTCAAAGCCTCTCCTATCTTGGCGGCACCTGCGCCTATTTCATCGAGTCCGACGGCCTCCGGTTCCAGGCCATCAACACCATCGATCGCAGCATGTTTCGCGAGGGCGATGCGGTCAGCCTCACCATCTCGCCGGAGGATTGCGTGCTGCTGGACGAGGCGGGACGGCGGATCGGCGCTTAGCGACACCTCACTGAAAACGGGAGGATGGCGATGACCTTCAAGGAATACATAGGCGCGATGAAAGCCGAGGATTTCGCTCTGGGGCATTTCGTCCTGGATGCCCAAGGTGATCCCGAGCTGCCAAATGCTCAAAGTTGGGAAGAGCTCGAAGCCTATCTGGTCGCCAAGAAGGCAAAGGCGGAGGTGCTCAAGGGCGCAAGGGAATATTGGTCATTCTTCGAGGAGCAGGCTCGCCTTCCCTAAGGCGCGCTTCGGGCACTCAAGCCGTCGGCCGATTCTCGAACCCCTCCGGCGGCTCCTCCGCCGTCGTCTCGCTGGCGATGCTGGCGACACGGGCGTGCGGCGGACCGACGCGGCAGAGCGCGATCATCTCCTCGATGACCACGGCCTCGCCGGCGAAGAAGGCTTCCACGCTGCCGTCCCGCCGGTTGCGCACCCAGCCGCGCAGGCCCCGGCGCGTCGCCTCCTCCACCGTCCAGGCGCGATACCACACGCCCTGAACCTTGCCGCGGATGCGCACCAGCCGTCCCGACATGCTGCTGCCGTCACTCGAACTCGAGAATGGCCTGGTCGACCGCGAGGCTGTCGCCCGGCTGGGCATGGAGCCTGGCGACCTTGCCGTCGCGCTCGGCGCGCAGGAGGTTTTCCATCTTCATGGCCTCGACGGTGGCGAGTTCCTGCCCTGCCTTGACCTCCTGGCCCTCCGCCACCGCCAAAGAAACGAGCAGGCCCGGCATGGGAGAGAGCAGGAACCGGGACATGTCGGGCGGACGCTTCACCGGCATCAGCTTGGCGAGCGCCGCCGCCCCGGGATTCAGGACCTTGACGGCGACGGCCACGCCGCCGCGGCTCAGGCGATAGCCGATGCCGGCGCGGTCGATCTGCACCGTCACCTCGCGGCCGTCGGCGCGACCCTGATAGAGCGTATCGCCCGGCCGCCATTGGCCGATGAGCTCGACGCTGCCACCGTCGCCGATCACCGCATGGCCGCTGGCGGTCTCCGCCACGGTCACGGGCAGCTGCTCTTGACCCATGATGACGACATAGTCGGCCCCGCTGTTGAGCTTGGGCGGGCTGATGCGCCCGCTCACCTGGGCATCGCGCAGCGCCGTCAGGTGATGTGCCACGGCAGCCACCGCCGCCAGGAGCTGCTGATCCTCCCCGCTCGCCTCGACCCCATGGAAGCCGCCGGGGAATTCCTCGGAGATGAAGCCCGTGGTCAGGCGGCCCGAGATGAAGCGCGGATGGCGCATGAGGGCCGAGAGAAAGGGAATGTTATGGCTGACTCCCCGGATCTGGAAGGCGTCGAGGGCGGCCGAGATGCTGGCGGTCGCCTGGCGGCGGTCCTCGCCATAGGCGATCAGTTTGGCGATCATCGGGTCGTAATAGATGCTGATCTCCGCCCCCTCATAGACGCCGCTGTCGACCCGGACGCCGGGGCCCGTCATGGGTTCGCGATAGCGGCTGAGGCGCCCGGTCGAGGGCAGGAAGTTGCGGAAGGGATCCTCGGCATAGATGCGGGCCTCGATCGCCCAGCCCGTAAGGGACACATCCTTCTGCTTCAGGGCCAGCTTCTCCCCGGCGGCGATGCGGATCATCTGTTCCACCAGATCGATGCCGGTCACCAACTCCGTCACCGGATGCTCCACCTGGAGGCGCGTGTTCATCTCGAGGAAGTAGAAGTTGCGCTTGGAATCGACGATGAACTCGACCGTGCCGGCGGAGCGGTAGCCGACCGCCTTCGCCAAGGTCACCGCCTGCTCGCCCATGGCGGCCCGGGTGCGAGCATCGAGGAAGGGGCTTGGCGCCTCCTCGATCACCTTTTGATGGCGGCGCTGGATGGAGCATTCGCGCTCGCCGAGATAGAGGCAGGTGCCATGGGCATCGGCCAGGATCTGGATCTCGATATGGCGCGGCTCCTCGATGAATTTCTCGATGAAGACGCGGTCGTCGGCGAAGCTGGCGCGGGCCTCGTGGCTGGCGCCGCGGAAGCCCTCGCGGGTCTCGTTGTCGTCGGCCGCAAGTCGCATGCCCTTGCCGCCGCCCCCGGCCGAGGCCTTGATCATCACGGGATAGCCGATGCCGCGGGCGATCCTCACCGCCTCCTCGGCATCCTTTATGACGCCGAGATGGCCGGGCACCGTATTGACGCCGGCCTTCTGGGCCAGCTTCTTGGATTCGATCTTGTCGCCCATGGCGGCAACGGCGCTGGCCGGCGGGCCGATGAAGACGACGCCCGCCTTGTCCAAGGCGAGGGCGAAATCGCGGTTCTCCGACAGGAAGCCATAGCCCGGATGCACCGCCTCGGCACCGCTCTTGGCGACCGCCTCCAGGATCGCCGGGATGGAGAGATAGCTCTCCGCCGAGGGGGCGGGGCCGATGAGATAAGCCTCGTCCGCCATACGCACATGGGCGGCATCGGCATCGGCATCGGAATAGACCGCGACGGTCCTGATGCCCAGCGATCGGGCGCTGCGCATGACGCGACAGGCGATCTCGCCGCGATTGGCAATCAGGATCTTGGCGAAGGGCGGCTTGGGCCCCGGCTGGGACCGCGCGGTCTCGCTGTCCTCAGGCTTCGGCCTTGCGCTCATAGCGGGATATTGCCGTGCTTCTTCCAGGGATTTTCGACCTTTTTGCCGCGCAGCATGGCGAGGCTGCGGCAGATTCGCTTGCGGGTCGAATGCGGCATGATCACATCGTCGATGAAGCCCCGCGAGCCGGCGACGAAGGGCGTGGCGAATTTGGCTCGGTATTCCTCGGTCCGTTGCGCGATCTTGTCGGCATCGCCGATATCGGCGCGGAAGATGATCTCCACCGCCCCCTTCGGCCCCATCACCGCGATCTCCGCGGTCGGCCAGGCGTAGTTCACATCGCCGCGCAGATGCTTGGAGCTCATGACGTCATAGGCCCCGCCATAGGCCTTGCGGGTGATCACCGTCACCTTGGGCACGGTGGCCTCGCCATAGGCATAGAGCAGCTTCGCCCCATGCTTGATGATGGCGCCATATTCCTGGGCCGTGCCGGGCAGGAAGCCGGGAACGTCCACGAAGGTCACGATGGGAATGTTGAAGCAGTCGCAGAAACGCACGAAGCGCGCCGCCTTACGCGCGGAATCGATGTCGAGACAGCCGGCGAGAACCATGGGTTGATTGGCGACGATGCCGACGGTGGAGCCTTCGAGCCGGCCGAGGCCGACGATGATGTTGCGGGCGTAGTCGGGCTGCAGCTCGAAGAAATCGCCCTCGTCCACGACCTTCTCGATCAACTCCTTCATGTCGTAGGGCTTGTTGGTGTTGGCGGGGATCAGGGTATCGAGGGAGAGCTCGATGCGATCGCCCGGATCGTTCGTGGGCCGGGTCGGTGGCCCTTCGCGATTGGACGAGGGCAGGAAGTCGATGAAGCGACGAAGCTGGAGCAGCGCCTCGACATCGTTCTCGAAGGCGAGGTCGGCGACCCCCGACCTCTGGCTATGGGTGAGCGCGCCGCCGAGCTGCTCATGGGTGACATTCTCATGGGTGACCGTGCGCACGACATCCGGTCCGGTCACGAACATGTAGGAGCTGTCCTTGACCATGAAGATGAAGTCGGTCATCGCCGGCGAATAGACCGCCCCGCCCGCGCAGGGGCCCATGATCAGGGAGATCTGCGGCACCGCGCCGGAGGCCAGGATGTTGCGCTGGAACACCTCGGCATAGCCGGCCAGCGAGGCCACCCCCTCCTGGATCCGCGCCCCGCCGGAATCGTTGATCCCGATGACCGGCGCGCCGACCTTCATGGCCTGTTCCATGACCTTGCAGATCTTCTCGGCATGGGCCTCGCTCAGCGAGCCCCCGAAGACCGTGAAGTCCTGGCTGAAGACGAAGACCAGCCGGCCGTTGACGGTCCCATGGCCGGTCACCACCCCATCGCCCGGGATCTTCTGCTCGGCCATGCCGAAATCCGAGCTGCGATGCTCGACGAACATGTCCCATTCCTCGAAGGAGCCGGCATCCAGCAGCAGCTCGATGCGCTCACGCGCGGTCAGCCTTCCCTTGGCATGCTGGGCCTCGACGCGCTTTAGCCCGCCGCCGGCACGCGCCGCTGCCCGTTTATCCTCAAGTCGCTGGAGAATTTCCCGCATGGGTCCCTCTAGAGTGCCGGGAGCCTATCCGAGCAATGGCTGCGTGCCCAGCAGCCGCAACAAGGGCTTGGACGAGGAGGGCGTCGCGACGTGATGCTGTCGCATCACGAGCGGCGGCCGACGACGTCCCAAGCCCTTGTTCCGGCTGCCCGGAGGGTTGCGCTGCCCACCCCGGGGGACGGCGTCGCGAAGGCTCGCCGATGCTCCAGCATCGCCTTCGCCTCCGCTCCTTGCCCCCGGGGCGGGCAGCGCAACTGAGCACGTAGCCATTACTCGGATAGGCTCCCCGCGGACATAGCAAAAATGCCGCGCGTGCGCCAGCCGAAGCCGAGGCGCCCAGCCTATCGAGCGAGGGTCAGGAAGCGGTGGGTATGGAGAATGTCCTGCTTGAGGGCGCGCCGGCGGGCCGCGGCCTCCGCATCCTCCCCCCATTGCTCGATCTGATAGGTCTCGTCGAGCTGGGAGAGCTCAAAGGTCTGTTCCGGGGTCAGCCGGTCCTCGGTCAAGGCGAGTGCGATGACCAGAGAGCCGGTGGCGCTGGTGGCGGCGGCGAGGCCCGCCAGGGTGAAGGGGGGCAGCGACTGGAGCCGGTGGGTGAGCGCAGCGAGCGCCGCCGGCGGCTGGGGCCGCGGCACGATGCCGTGATGGACGCTCAGCAGCGCGTCATGGCGCAGGGCCAGATCGTCCAGAAGAGGCTGCCAATGGCGGCGCTGGCGCTCGACCAGCCCCGCCGGCCGCTCAGCCCAGTAGCAGACGAGATCGGAGCCGGCGTAGGCGATGAGCTCGTCGATCACGGGTTTCGGATCGGGCGCCACCCGGTCGATGGCCGTGTTGGCGAGCTGGGTCAGCGGCAGATTGGCGGGCTTCAGCCGTTCCCCTTGGCTTCGCCATTCCTCGGCGATCGCCTCGGCGAAGGCCTGGCTCGGGAGAAGCAGCGCCGCCTTGGCAGGCGTCATCAGAGGGCGGCCGTCGAGGGCAAGCCGGAAACCGCCCTCGGCCGGGACAACGCTGACCTCCTTATAGAAACGACGCGGGGCGGTGCTCAGGGAAGGAGGCTCCTCAGGCCGTCAAAGGCATCCTTGGCACCATTGCCGATCCCATTCAGCAGACCCTTGGCGGGCGCCGCGGCGGCCTCGCCGCAATTGGCCGGATTTCCGCCGGCCTCGAGCCCGACCATGCCGCCAAGCGTCGTCAGCGCCGTCAGCGGCAAAGTGACCGTGCCTCTGGCTATCGCCGCCGCGTCGGGCCCGACCTGGGGGTTGCCCATGCTGCCGTGGATCATGATGGGCACGGCGAAATTGGTGAGGTTGGGGGCGGTCGCATAGGGCGATAAATGGAGGTCGAGCTGCTCGGTTCCCAGATTGATCGTTCCTTTGCCGATGATGATCGCCCCCTTGGTCTCCATGGCGAGCTGGCGCGCGGTGGCGACACCCCTACGGATGTCGAAGCGGCCCACCAGGCATTTCACATTCGAGCTGTTGCCACTACTGCCGAAGGAGACCAGGGTGAAGAGATCCGCCAGGAAGATCCTGGCATAGGCATTGTCGATGTTGCCGGCGCCCATGTCGTAGTCGAAGCTGCCATTGAGGCCGGCCACGAGGGCATGGAGCGAATTGCCCGCGCTGGCGCCAGTGACCCTGAGATGGGCGCGGCCGCTGGTCAGGATCCGGGTGCCCGTCAGAAACGCCAGCAGGCTTCCGGCCTCGGCATTGCTTTGGGTCAGTTCGAGGGTCACCGGCGGGGGCGTGCGGGAGGCATCGGCCGTGAGATAGGCCACCAGCGTCCCGCCCTGGACGCTGGCGGAGAGCGGCTTCACCTGCAACTTGCCCGCATTCAGCGCGAGGGTCAGCTTGACGTCGCTGAACACCGCGGACTCCCGGATGAAGCGCTTGGCGGTCACCTTCAGATCCGCATCGCTCTCATTGAGCAGAGCGAAGGGCAGCGGCGCTGGCGAAAAGACCGGTCCGTCATCGGGCCCGTCATGCCCGGGCGTCACGCCGAAATCCCTGAGGTCGAGCGTGTCGGCAGCGAGATTGGCTGCG
Organism: Verrucomicrobiia bacterium; assembly: GCA_035482595.1. GTDB lineage: Bacteria > Pseudomonadota > Alphaproteobacteria > Dongiales > Dongiaceae > DASXQK01. Next base: position 1,700 of record DATHQQ010000079.1, on the reverse strand, counting down.
ACCTTCGGGCGCTTGGCGAAGGTGAGCGCGAGATTGCCGGCCAGGCGGCTGCTGCCCATGGTCAAGACCAGCTCGCTGATCCTATAGCCGTCGGGTATGTCCACGGCCTTGCCGCCAAAGCCATAGGGGCCGAGCGGCGGCAGGGGAAAGCCCGCGAGATCGCTGAGCTCCGCGAGCGATTTCCCCTTGGCGGAGACATCGGCCGCGAGACCTTGCATCCGGACGATATCGCCCACTGCCCCCTTGACCATGGCCGTAGTCGACCCGCTCGTGACCAGCAGGTCGAACGGGAAAGGTGCACCGCCCGATAGAAGCGCGGGCGCACCGACACTGCCTTTTATCGCGATCGGCGATCTGCCGATCATGGCGGCAAGATCGAGATCGATCCGCCCGCCTTCGGTGGCGGCATCGAGCTTGTCGATCCGCAGGCTGCGGGTGATGCCGCTATCGCCCTCGCGATAGCTCACCGAGGAATCGCGGATCTTCACCAGGCTGATCTCGGGCAGCGCTGGCGGTGCCCCCATGCCGGCCGCCTGGCCGGCGCTTCCGGTCTCGGCGTGGCTGAAGACCCAATTGCCCTGCCCTGTCTTATTGGTCTCCAGCAGGATATCGGCGCCCCGTAGAACGATGAGATCTATCTTCACCTGGCGCGAGAGCAGCGGCAGAAGCTGCATCTGCACCTCCAGGCGTTTCAGCATGATCATCTCGGGCCTGGAGCCGCCGGGGAGGTTAGCGAGGCTCAAATCCTTGATGGTGAGTGTGGGCGTGAGCGAAAGCGCCAGCGCCACCTTGCCGTCGATGGTGAGCTTGCGGCCCGTCGCCCGTTCCACTTCCGAAGCGATCAGCCCCTTGTATTGGTTGTAGTCGATCGACATGACGTAGACGATCGCCCCGCCCGGGAGGACGACCAGCAGGATCAGCAGGGCGATCAGGATGGTCTTGATGCGCATCACCGCACCCCCATTGCGGCAAGGGCCGGACCCAGGTCCGCAGGCGTCTGGATGATCCGCTCTGCGCCGGCGGCGCGCAAGTCCTCCGGGTCGTGATAGCCCCAGGCGACACCCAGGGCCGCCGTCCGCGCATTCGCCGCCATCGTCATGTCGAAGATGCTGTCGCCGATGAAGACCGTCTCGGCGGGCTCGACGCCGACCTCCGCCATGGCGTTCAGGAGCATGGCCGGGTCGGGCTTGCTGGGATTGCGGTCGGAGGTCTGCAGGCTATGGAACAGCGCCGTCAGGCCGTGGCGCGACAAGGTGAAGTCGAGGCCGCGTCGGGCTTTGCCGGTGGCGATCGCTAGGAACACCTCGGGATGGCGGAGCCCGTCGAGGGCTTCCCGGATGCCGGGATAGAGCGGCTCCGCAAAGCCGGCCGTGCTGCGGAGCGCATGAGCCGCCTCGCGAAAGCCCTGGGAGAGGCGCCGGTGCAGTACCTCCTCGGCCTCGGGCAGGAGCCGCGCCATGGTCTCCTCGATGCCCAGCCCTACCTGCCGGCGCACGGCGGGCAGGTCTGGGGCGGGCAGGCCCTCGGCGGCAAAGGCCGCCGCCATGACCGACATGATTGCGTGCTGGCTGTCGACCAGGGTCCCATCCACGTCGAAGACGATCAGGCGGAAGCCGTGAGGGGGGCTCACGGCTCGGCGTCCGCGAGCGGCTCCTCCGCGGGATCCGGATCGAAGCCAAAGAACCGCCAGGTGGCCGCCA
>DATHQQ010000078.1:0-2895 GCA_035482595.1 Verrucomicrobiia bacterium | reverse complement strand
TTCTCTCTCATGATTTGCCCTTGCGGTGAGGTTGGATGATGCGCGAGGCCGCTATCTTAACCGCGACGAGGGAAAAGTCAGAGCCCGCCGGCGCCGCCGAGCCAGGGTGGGCCGGAGACGGCTTGCAGGCGCTTGCCCTTGCGCACGACGGCGGAGATGCGGCCGAAGGCGTTGAGGCCAGGGTCGTCCTGCTGGACCACGATCTTGTGCCCCAGCTTTGCCAGACCGTCGCGGACATCGGCGGGAATGCGGGCGTCGAGATAGGTCTCTTTGCCCTGGCAATGGAGGCGCGGGGCGGCGACCGCTTCGGCCAGGCTCATCCCGAAATCATGCCAATGACTGAGCGCATGGAGGATGGCGGTGGTGATCCGATAGCCCCCGGAGCCCGAGGCGGCGAAGACCGCTTTGCCATCCTTCACGGCAACGAGCTCCGGCACGGCGAAGATGGGCATCTTGCCCGGGGCAATGGAATTGGGCCGGCCGGGCCGCGGGTCGAAATTCCCCATGCCGTTGTTGAGGGTGACGCCGGTGCCGGCGGCGGTGATCTGGGAGCCGAAGCTGTGGGAGACGCTGGTCAGCAGCGTCGCCATATTGCCCTCGGCATCGGCGGCGGTCATCTGGCTGGTGCCGGCGAGGCGCGGCGGCCATGGATCGATGGCGATGGGCGTCCCGATTCGCGCCGGGTCTTCGGCACCGGGATCGACCGCGGCGACGGGCCGAGGGAGCACGTGGTCCAGGGCGATCATCGCCGCGCGGCGGTCGCCCAGCGCGCGGCCACCCAGCGCCGCCGCGACGGTGGCATAGCCCGCGTCGGGATCGCCGTAGAAGGCGATGTTGTCGACGAAGGCCGCCGCCATGGCCTCGGCCATGACATGGCGGAAGGCGAGGGAGTCCGGCCCCATGGCCTTCAGATCGAAGCGGTCCAGGATGTTGAGGGCTTCATAGCCCACGGGATCGAGGCAGGTGATATAGGCGAGATCGCGGTAGCGCTGGGGTGTCTCCTTCACCACCCGCGGACGATAGGCGGCGAGATCGCCGGCGCTGAGGATGCCGCCGCAGGCGCGGAAGGTCTCGCCGATCGCCTCGGCCACCGGCCCGACATAGAAGCCCGCAGCACCCCGCTCGGCGATGAGTTCCAGCGTGCCGGCGAGATCGCCGAGATCGAGGCGCTCCGCCGGCTCCACCTGGCCGCGCGGATGCGGCAGGCGGCCTTGCGGGAAGAAGATGGCCGACGTCGCCGGATCGGCGCGCAGGCTCTGCTCGTTTTCCGCCAGCTTCATATAGAGGGCCCAGGTCACCTCGAGCCCGGCCCGGGCGGCGGCGATGGCGGGAGCCAGCACCCGATGCCAGGGCAGCCGTCCGAGATTCCGCTGTGTCCAATAGAGCCCCGCCACGGCCCCGGGCACGGCGGCGGCGAGCGGCCCGCGCTCGGCCTTGAGGCCCCGGGTATAGGGCGTCTCGTAGTATTTCAGGCCCTTGGCCGGATCGATCTCGAACATGTCGGGGCGCGCGGCACCTGGTGCCCGCAGATAGTGATCGACGGCGATCAGCTCGCCGCGATCCGCGCGAAAGGCGGAGAGCCGGCCATAGCCACCGAGGCCGCACATGGCGGGCTCGACCACATAGCCCGTGAAGGCGGCGGCCACCACGGCATCGAAGGCGTTGCCGCCCGCCGCCAGCATGGCGAGACCGGCCCCCACCTCGGCGGGATGGCCGGCAGCGACGACCCCGCCGGCGGACTCGGCTTCGGTGCCGATGGCGTTCTCCGTCATGTGGGATTTGCCGGCTCGACAGTGACCGAGAGGGTGACCTTTGCCGTGGCGGCGAGAACATTGCAGATCGGGCAATGATCGCGAGCCTCCTGGGCGAGGTCGCGCAGGGCCTTCTCCGGGGCCGAGGAGCGGATGACCACGCTGAGGGCACCTTCGGCGATATGGTGGGGCGTCTTCTCGTCCCAGACGAGGCGGGTGCGGGCGCTGGTCTCCAGCGAGGCGAGATCGATCTTCTTCGCCCTGGCATGGGCGGTGATGGTCGAGGTGTAGCAATTGGCCAGCGCCGCGGCGAGGAGCTCCTCGGGATTGGTGGCCTGACCCGGACCGCCGAGCTCGGCTTGCGTCGCCGTCTTGGCCCTGAGGCGGCCGCTTTCGCCCGTCACCTCGCCGCCCCAGCCGCTCCAGGTGATCGTCGCCGCCGCTTCGATCTTCCCTGCTCCGCTTTTGCCGCCCGCCATAGCTTGCTCCTGATGCTCGATTCACCCCTTCCGTCATCCCCGCGAAAGCGGGGATCCAGGGGCGAGCGGCAAGATCCCGATCATGCGGCCCTGGATTCCGGCTTTCGCCGGAATGACGGCAGAAGTGAGTCTTACGTGATCTTACGCCGAGATCGCCAGCTCCTCGCCGAAGATATAGTTGGTCGGGTGCAGCTTGAAGCCTTGCACACGGCGGTCATAGAAGGTGAAGTTGGTGTGCCACGCCGGCTGAATCAGGGGCCCGTCCTCCTGCATGATCTTCTCGAGCTCGACCATGACCTCGCGCCGCTTGTTCGGATCGAGGATGCCCTCGGCCTTGGTCAGCAGCTGGTCGAACTCGGGATTGGAATAGCCGGATTCGTTCCAGGGCGCGCCGCTGCGATAGGCGAGCGCCAGCAGCATCACCCCCAGCGGGCGGTGCGACCAGTTGGTGCAGCCCATGGGCACCTTTTCCCAGATGTCCCAATATTGCGCGCCGGGCACGATATTGATCTTTATCCGGATCCCGGCCTCCTGCCATTGCTGCACCATGGCTTCCACGGCCTTCTGCTGGGCGTTGTTCTCCGCCGAGAAGGTGATGGTGCTCTCGATGCCGTCGGGATAGCCGGCATCGGCCAAGAGCTTCTTGGCCGCCGCCACATCGCGCT
>DATHQQ010000077.1:0-5157 GCA_035482595.1 Verrucomicrobiia bacterium | reverse complement strand
CGTAGATGGCGCGCTCGTGAGAGCGCGTGTGGTACATGATCCGCCCGTCGGGGCTGAAGGAAGGGCCGTTGGAGCAGACGAAGCCATCCGCAAAGCGTGTGGCGGTGCCATCGGGATCGATGCGGTAAAGGCAGCCGATCTTCTCGCTCTCCATCCGGTCAGTCGTCCCGGCCCAGAGGCGGCCCTGCCGATCGCATTTGGCGTCGTTGAAGCTGGCCTTCGGCAGGGCGGCGATGGGGTTGGTCAAGGTCCGGCGGCTTTGCAGGTCCGCTCCCAGGAGCGAGATCCCATCGGAGGCGGCAAGCGCCATGCCTCCGTTTGTGCGAGGGACCAGCCCGCCCAGCTGCGCCGGCAGGTCGATCTCGATCCTCCTGTCCTCGCCCGTCGCCGGATCGAGGCGATGCAGCTCGGGCCGCATCTGGTCGAGCCAATAGAGGACCTTCTCCTCGGGCGACCAGAGTGCACTTTCGCTGAGCGCACTGCGGGCGCGATGGATGCAACGGATCTCCATGGCTCGCTCCTTGCTCAGCTTATCGCGCCAGTGATGAGCGGCGGGGCGGCGATTCCGGCGCACATGGGCGGTGCTGTCGGGCTCGATGACCCGGATCGATTGTTGGCGTAGAACGCGGGCACGTTCCCCCGTTAGCGATGCTGCACGGCAATGGTAGAGCAAGCTTCCCAAAAATGCTACTTTTGGGCAGTCGGAGCGATGCCCGGGAGATCACAAGATCCACACCCAGCATGGGAGCCGCTGGCGGGCATGGACAAGCCCGTGCGGGCGGAGTCATGCTCGTTGCAAGCCGGAGCGCACGCGACGATTGGATCAGGCGTGATTTCGAACAGGGGGAGAGCATGGCGAAAGGGGCGTCCAAGGCGCCGGCGGAGCGCAAGCCGGATGCGCAATATCGCGTCAAGGTCGACCACCGTCACGAAGTCCAGGTCTACAGCTTCGGCAAAGGCGACGAGGTCCTGTTCTGTCTCAACGGTGGGCCCGGCCTGCCCTGCGACTATCTGCGCGACAGTCACAGCGTCATGGCCGACCACGGCTATCGGGTCGTCATTCACGATCAGCTCGGCAACGGGCGCTCCGACAAGCCGAGGGACAAGTCGCTCTGGACGATCACGCGCTATGTCGAAGAAGTCGAGGCCGTTCGCCGGGCACTCAAATTGGGCCGCGTCCACCTTCTCGGGCAATCCTGGGGTACCTGGCTCGGCATCGAATATCTGCTGACCCATCCGGAGGGCGCCAAGACCTTCGTCTGCGCCAATGGCACGGCCGAGATTCCCCTTCACATGCAGGATCTCGCCCGGCTGCGCGGGGCGCTGGGTCCCGAGACGGTCGCCATGATGGCGCGTCATGAGGCCGAGGGAAGCACGGATCATCCGGAGTATCAGGGCGCCGTCGCCGTGCTGAACTATCGCCATGTCTGCCGTCTCGATGAATGGCCGGCGGCGGTCATGCGCTCGATGAATGGGATCAACATGGATATCTACGGCAGCATGTGGGGACCGAACGAGTTCACCTGCACCGGCAATCTGAAGCACTGGGACCGGGTCGCGGATCTGCCTCGCATCCGGCAGCCCAGCCTCGTGCTCTGCGGCCTGCATGACGAGCTGACCCCCGACAGCGCCGCGCGTATCCATCGCGGCCTGCCGCATTCCGAGCTCAAGGTTTTCAAGAACAGCTCGCATATGCCATTCTTCGAAGAGCCGGAGGCCTATGTCAAAACGCTGCGCGGCTTCCTCGACAGGCATCGGGGCGGACCGGCAAGGACAAAGGCGAAGCCGCGCAAGGCCTCTTGAAGGTCGCGGTCCGCCACAGGGAACCACAAGCAAAGCACAGGGAGAGTGACATGCAACGTCGAATATTCCTGCAGGGAGCCGCCGGCATGGCGGCCCTCGCCGCCAGCCTGCCCTATCTGGGTCGGGAGGCCTTCGCCGCGGACAAGAAGGTCCTGCGCATCGGGATGAATTCCGAGGTGCTGACCCTCGATCCCATCAAAACCGTCTACGGACCGGACATCCTGGCCCAGGGCGTCATGTTCGCGCGGCTGCGGCGGGCCGACGCCCAGCGCAAGGAACTGTTCCCGGCGCTCGCCGAATCCTGGGATATCTCCGAGGACGGCAAGACCTATACCTTCCAGCTGACGGAGGCGAAATTCTCCGACGGCAGCCCAATCACCGCCGAGGACGTGGCTTTCAGCTATACGAGAATGCGCTGGCAGAAGGATTCGGCCTATGCCGGACCCTTCCAGCAGCTGGACAAGACGGAGGCCACCGGTCCGAAGACCGTGGTCATGCATCTGAAAGAGCGGTTCACGCCCTTCCTGACCCTGACCGAGATCTGGAACAGCGGCATCGTTCCCAAGGCGGCGGTGCAGTCGATGGGCGACGACAAATTCGCCCAGGCCCCGGTCTCCTCGGGCCCCTTCCGCCTTGTCGAATGGAAAAAGGGCGACCGGCTGATCCTGGAGAAGAACCCGAACTACTATCGGGCGGGAATGCCCTATCTCGACGGGCTGGAGCTCATCTACGTGCCCGACGACAATACCCGCGTCTCGATGCTTCAGGCGGGCGAGATCGATGTCTGCATGGACGTCCCCTATCAGCTCTTCCAGGCGCTTGCCGCCCAGGGCTACCGGGCCAAGGCCGATGATACGAGCATCATTCAGGAACTGCTGATCAACCATTCGGCCGAGCCCTTCAACGATATGAAGGTGCGCCAGGCCGCGAGCTTCGGCATCGATCGGCAGGCGATCAGCGATGCGGTCACCTTGGGCATGGGCAAGCCCGCGAGCTCGCTCATGGCGCCGGTCCTCGACTACTTCAATACCGATCTGCCGGTGCCGGTCCGCGACGTCGCCAAGGCGAAGGCGCTCCTCGCCGAAGCGGGCAAGCCGAGCGTCACCTTCGAGCTGATGATCGCCGCGGGAATCGTCGCCGACGAGCGCGCGGCGGTCCTGATCCAGTCCCAGCTCGCCGAGGTCGGCTTCACCGTCAACATTTCCAAGGTCGATTCCACGCAGGAGTGGAACAGCCTGGTGGATGGCAAATATCAGGCCACCCTCAACTGGTGGTACAATGAGACGCGCGATCCGGACAATGCGCTGCGCTGGGCAATCTGGGGCGCGGGCGACAACAAATCCTATTACACCCGCTACAACAACGAGAAGGTGAACCAGCTCCTCGAGCAAGGGGCCGGCACGCCGGAAGGCGATGCGCGCAAGGCGATCTATTTCGAGGCGCAGAAGATCGCCTATGACGAGGTGGCCCAGATCGGCCTCTACTACCCGCCCTATCACCATGCCTATAGCGCGAAGGTGGAGGGGGCGACGCTGAACCCGGGCTATCAGTTCTCGACCATCGATGAGGCCAAGCTCAACTCCTAGAGCCAGGGCGCGGGGCGGCCCGGCGCTCTTGCCGGGCCACCCCCGCAAGGCGCTCGATCATGGATAGATATGCCTTCGTGCTGCGGCGGCCGCTGCAGCTCGTCCTGGTCCTGTTCGGCATCAGCCTGGTGACCTTCATCCTGGCCCAGCTGACGCCGGGGGATCCCGTGCGCATCATGTTGGGACCCCGCGCGACCCTGGAAGCGATCGCGACGGTGCGCGCCCGCTACGGCCTCGATAAGCCATTGCTGATCCAGTACCTCTACTACATGTGGAATCTATTCCACGCGGATTTCGGGCAGTCGCTTGCCTTCCGGACCTCCGTCCTCAATGTCATCCTCGAACGTCTGGCGCCGACTCTTTTCCTCCTGGCCTATGGGCTCCTGCTCTCGATCCTCCTGACCCTGGGCCTGGCGATCGCGGCGGCGCGCAACCGCGGGCGCTGGCCCGATCAGGCGGTGCGGATCTTCTGCGTCAGCGTCCTCGGCCTGCCCTCCTTCTGGCTAGGGCTGATGCTGATCATCCTGTTCAGCCTGCGGCTGCGCCTGTTCCCCGTGTCCGGCTTCGGCGATTCCTTCATCGCCAATCTCTGGCATCTCTTCCTGCCGGCCGTCACCATCATGCTCGCCGTCACGCCGATCCTGACCCGCAATCTCAGGGCGACGATGATCGCCCAGGTATCGGCGGATTACGCGACCGCCGGCCGCTCCAAGGGGCTGTCGGAGGGCTATGTCTTCTATCGCCATGTCTTCTGGAATTCGCTGCTGCCGACAATCAGCCTGCTCGGCATCGTGGTCTCCTTTCTCATCGGCGGCACGGTCGTCGTCGAAACCGTCTTTAACGTGCCGGGCATGGGTCAGCTCATGATACGCGCGGTGCTGACGCGCGATTATTTCGTGGTCCAGGGGGTGACCTTGTTCTTCGCGCTGGGCGTCGTCATCACCACTTTCGTCGTCGACGTGGTCACCGTGGCCCTCGATCCGCGGGTGAAGCTGTGAGCGTCGCCGCCGACAGCTTGGCGCCGGCGCAGCGCCGCGGCTGGCTGGCGCGGCTGCCGAGTTCGCTCATCGCGGGGGTGAGCATCGTGCTGTTCTGGGCGGTGGTCGCCCTCGTCGGGCCCTTCCTCACGGACTACAACCCCATCACCCTCGATCTCATCCATGCCCTGCAACCGCCCAGCGAAAGCCATTGGCTCGGCACCGACAGCTTCGGGCGCGATCTTTTCACCCGCCTCGTCTATGCCGCCGGGATCGATCTTCAGATGTCGTTCTTCGGCGTGGTCGGGCCCTTCGTGATCGGCACGACCATCGGCCTCCTGTCCGGCAATTTCGGCGGCCGGGCCGATACGGTGTTGATGCGCATCCTCGATATCACCGTCTCCTTTCCCTATTTCGTCCTGGTCATCGCCATCGTCGCCGTGCTGCAGCCGGGCCTGATGAGCTATTACATATCGCTCACCCTGGTGAATTGGGTGTCCTATGCCCGCTTGGTCCGCTCCCAGGTCATCGTCCTGAAATATGCCGATTTCGTGCTGGCGGCGCGGACGATCGGGCTCGGGGAGCTCCGGGTGATGACGCATCACCTCCTGCCCAATGCCATCGCCCCCGCCGTGGTCTTCGTCATGACCGATGCGGTGCTGACCATCGTGCTCGGCTCCTCGCTCGGATTCCTCTGCCTGGGCGTGCAGCCGCCGACGGCGGAATGGGGCGTGATGATCGCCGAAGGCCAGCTCTATCTCGGCACCGCCTGGTGGATCAGCGTCTTTCCC